>NZ_SJUQ01000019.1:0-63550 GCF_004337045.1 Exiguobacterium sp. SH5S4 | reverse complement strand
TCGCCCCTATCTGTTTAGTCCGAAATGCGTGAACGAACCCATAAAAATGAGAAGAGGCCACCGTTAGCGAACAAGTCGCTCCCGGTGGCCTCTTTCTTATAAATCTACTGAGTTATGTCCCAGCCTCTTTGGTTAAATTGACCGTTCAATCAATGACTCGATGTCGCGGCGAATGCGTTCGGGCGAAGATAAGTCGGCCTGTGAGTAGCTGAGCCGATGTGTCGATTCGTCGGTCCCGGTTAAGTCGGCGAATAGACTGCCTAAACTATGAACGCTCTTGTCGACTTGGATCAACAAGTCGAGGTTCGTCTCGTCTTGGAGCAAGATGACCTCGAGTTCGTCGAGCCGACGTCCGAAACTTGTGCCGTTCGGCGAATACTCGAGCTCTTGAGCAATCGGGAGTCGTCCCGAGCGCTGTCTGGCCGGCAGCATCTCGGTATCGGCTTTTTTCAAGCGGAAACCGATATCGTCGAGCACGTCGAGGATGACTTGCTGCTGCCGATTCGGTTTGACGAGAATCGAATCCTCGTCTTTCGGGTCGACCGCTTGGGCGATATCGAGGCCGGTCTCGATCCATGTCTTCGACTGGCTGACGGAGATCGGTGTGTTGAACGGCACCTCGATCGTGAACGGGATCTCTTTCACTTCGTCCGGTCCGATCATGAACGGCGCCTCGTTCAACAAGATTTTTTCGATTGTGAACGTCGAATACGTCGTCTTGTCGTTGACCTCGTGCTTGTAGAGCGTATTGAAGAAAATGTAGATACGGTCGACCGATTGTTCGACGTTGCCGCCTTTGATGTGGACGACCCCGTCGAGCGTACCGCCGGGAACACAACTGTTCTCCGCAAGGCGCGTATCGACGGTCGCGGCCCCGATTCCAATCGATGAAAGTAACTTTTTAAACATATAATGATCCTCCTTTGACGTTTGCACGTGTTCGTGTAATAGTATGTACGGATGCACGTTTAAAAAGTTTCGAAACTACTTAAAAAAAGGATGAATCAAGTGGAATATACAGATTTGATGGAACGGCTCAACGGTCTGATCGAAGATGGGGAGCTCGTGACGGCGACAATCAGTCAACCACGTCAAAAATCGAGCGATTTACGCCGGGTGAAACTGAAGCCGGTATTGTTGAAAGATGAGTACCACATACAGTTTGAATACCAATTTGAGCGCGTCATGAAACATAAAAACTTACGTACGGAAGAAGCGATCGCAGAGCTTGGACAGCTGCTCGAAAACTTTCGGCAAGGACAGTTTCAGCTGAAAGCGACCGAGCTCCATTTTCAACTCTCGAAAAAGTTTAAAGTGACGTATAAAGAGCGGCCAACGGACGTGAAGCAAGTGAAACTGACGCACAACCGCGAAAAGCAGTACGTGCTGCCGGTCGATGAGCCGGTCCCGTTCCTGATTCGCCTCGGCGTCCAGTCGGCAGATGGGAAAGTGAAGCGTCAGAAGTACGATAAGTTTAAACAAATCAACCGGTTCCTCGAGTTCATCGAGGATTCGATCAAATACCTCCCGACCGACCGGACTGTCCGGATTCTCGATTTCGGGTCGGGCAAATCGTATCTGACGTTCGCCTTGTACCATTTCTTGCATGAGATGAAAGGGTATGACGTACACATCACCGGGCTCGATTTGAAGAAGGAAGTTATCGAGGAGTGCGCCGGAATTGCCCGCGACCTCGGCTATGAACGGCTCGAGTTTCTCGTTGGGGACATTAATGAATTTGAAGGCGAGTCGGCGGTCGATATGGTCGTCACGCTCCATGCCTGCGACGTCGCGACCGACATGGCGCTCGCGCGAGCGGTCCGCTGGGGGGCGAAAGTCATCTTGAGCGTGCCGTGTTGCCAGAAAGAACTGAACCGGCAACTCGAGGCGCCGAGCCTCGACGTCATGCTTCAACACGGCCTCGTCAAGGAACGGTTCGCGGCGCTCGCCACCGATTCGATCCGGGCCGAACTGCTCGGTCTCGTCGGCTATGAAGCGCAGTTGCTTGAATTTATCGATATGGAACATACACCAAAAAACATTTTGATCCGCGCCTATTTAACGAACCGTGAAGCGACCGAAGAGCAGCGCGTCCGCTACAAAGCGTTCAAGTCATTACTCGGCGCGGACCCGTTCCTTGAAGGTCAGTTGAGCGATAGACTTGTCCTAACCGATCCACAAGACGTAAAATAAAGAAGATAAGACGAAAGTCGAAAGGGGAAACAATATGGATTTTCAATTATACTTTCAAGATGTAGTCGAACAGGCACGCAATGAAGTACGGGCAGCAGGATACACCGAACTGACGACACCGGAAGAAGTCGATGCGGCACTGAAAAAAGAAGGCAAGACGCTCGTACTCGTCAACTCGGTATGTGGTTGCGCCGGTGGGATCGCTCGTCCGGCCGCGGCCTATGTGAACAAGATGGAAGGCACGAAACCGGATCAGTTCGTCACTGTCTTCGCCGGGCAAGACCGGGAAGCGACGGACCGGGCTCGTGAGTATTTCGAAGGGTACGCCCCGTCGTCACCATCGATCGCGCTACTCGAAGATGGAAACATCGTCACGATGGTCGAACGGAGCACGATCGAGTCGTCGACGGCTGAAGAGCTCGTCGAACAGTTACAGACGTTGTTCGATATTTATTACGCGTAATCAATGTGTGGGCGCAAAGGCTTTGCCTTTGCGCTTTTCCTTAAGAAGGGATCGATCGAATGGAACCAGTCGTTAAAATCATGAGTGAGGCGGAATATGCGATCGCCTTGTCGCGAGGTGAGATCAACGAAGAATCGCTCCAAACCGAAGGATACGTTCGTTGCTGCACCCCGCAACAGATCAGTAAAGTCGCGAGGCGCCACTATCACGGGGAGCGGGTCGTGCTCGTCTCATTCCATATTAGCCGCCTCGGCAGCTTGCTCCACTACGAGCTAGATGAGGACGGAGATCGCTATCCTCACGTATATAGCGCCATCCCGATCACGTCGGTAAAACGGGTTCAACCTTATGGGTCGACAGATAACGGTACGGTCACGTATTTCGCTTACGAGCGGATGTGACCGTATTTTTTTTAAATTTTATGCATGAATATACTTTACAATTAATAATTATGTGTATATAGTGGTTGAAGAACAAGTCAGACATATGAAGAGCGGAAGAACTATTGAGACAGAAAAACAAATATGTCATAATTTTGTTAAAGTTCTGACAATTCCATCTTATTGAAAAGGGGAAAATGAACATGAAAAAAAGTTTTCTAGCATTATGTATCGCAGCACTGGCTGCATTTTCGGTCGCCTGTGGCGCCGACGTCAATGAAGGCGGGTCATCGTCGACGAATGAGGAAGACGACAAAGTCCTCGTCATGGGGACGAGCGCGGATTACTTCCCTTATGAGTTCGTCGATACGGCGAGCGGTGACGAGATCGTCGGATTCGATATCGACATCGCCAAACAAGTGGCCGACAACATGGGCTATGAATTGAAAATAGAAGATATGGACTTCGGTAGCTTGCTCGGGGCCTTGAACGCCGGACGCGTCGATTTCGTCATGGCGGGTATGACGCCGACTGAAGAGCGGAAAGAGAACGCTGATTTCACAGATATTTATTTCACGGCGAAAAACTTGATTCTATCAAAAGGCGACGCGATTCAAACGCTTGAAGACCTAGACGGGAAACAAGTCGGCGTCCAGCTCGGTTCGATCCAAGAAGGGATTGCCAAAGACCAGATCCCTGGCGCGGAAATCGTCGCCTTGAACAAGATCCCTGAGATCATTCAAGAGATCAAGACAGGCCGCATCGACGCAATGGTCATCGAAGACACGGTCGCGAAGAAGTACCTCGACCAAGACAGCGAGCTATCGACGTTTGAAATCGTTGACGAAGAAGAAGCCGGCTCGGCCGCGGCTTTCCGTAAAGACGATGAGCTCCGCGATCAATTCAACGAAGAGTTGAACAAATTGATCGAATCAGGAGAAATCGAGAAGTTAGCTCAAAAATGGTTCGAAGAAGAAGCAGCACCAGCTGAATAATTATGGATCAAGGCTGACTGAAAACATCAGTCAGCCTTTTTTAGGAGGAACTTATAATGGATTTTAGTCGGATTTATGATTCTATGCCGTATATTCTTGAAGGGATCCCGGTCATGTTCCAAGTCGTGCTCGTCTCGGCGCTGTTCGGGATCACGTTCGGTGTCGTCGTGGCCACGTTCAAGATTGTGCCGAACCGTCTCGTCAACTTCATCGGACACGCCTACACGGCCGTGTTCCGGGGAACACCGCTCATCTTGCAACTCGCCATCATCCACTTCGGCTTGCCGCAGTTGACGGGCTTTATCACGACACCTTATCAATCGGCCGTCATCGCCTTCTCGCTCAACTCGGCGGCGTACATCTCGGAGATCATTCGGGCCGGGATTCAAGCGGTCGACAAAGGCCAGTGGGAAGCGTCTGACGCACTCGGTGTCCCTTATGTCAAACAGCTGCGCTCGATCATCTTGCCGCAGGCGTTTAAAAACATCTTGCCTGCACTCGTCAACGAGATGATCACGCTCACGAAAGAGTCGGCACTCGTCTCGACGGTCGGCGTCCTCGATATTATGCGCCGGGCCCAAATCGTCGGAGGACAGAAGGCGATCTACTTCGAACCGCTCCTGTTCGCCGGTGTGATATACTTTACGATAGTAATGGTGTTGACATACTTTGGTCAACGTCTTGAAAAACGGTTAAGAAAGAGTGATGGCAGATGATACAAGTAAAGGATTTATACAAACAGTTCGGTGACCTTGAAGTGTTGAAAGGGATTACGACTTCGATTGAAAAAGGAGAAGTCGTCGCCGTCATCGGTCCGTCGGGTTCCGGTAAGTCGACGTTCTTACGTTGTTTGAACATGCTCGAAGTGCCGACAAGCGGAACGGTCAGCGTCGCCGGATACGAGTTGACGAAAAAAGGGGCCAACGTCTCGAAGGCACGGCAAAATATCGGGATGGTGTTTCAACAGTTCAACTTGTTCCCGCATATGAACGTGCTCGACAACTTGACGTACGCACCGATCAACGTGTTGAAAGTCAGCAAGGCTGAAGCGATCGAACGAGCGAAGACGTTGCTCGAGCGTGTCGGATTATCGGAGAAGATCGATGCTTATCCGAGTCAGTTGTCAGGCGGACAAAAACAACGTGTCGCGATCGCCCGGGCGCTTGCCATGGAGCCGAACGTCATGCTGTTTGACGAGCCGACGTCGGCGCTCGACCCAGAGATGGTCAATGAAGTGCTCGACGTCATGAAAGGACTCGCCGATTCAGGGATGACGATGGTCGTCGTCACGCACGAGATGGGCTTTGCCCGTGAAGTGGCTGACCGTGTCCTGTTCCTTGATGAAGGCATCTTGATGGAGGAAGGCAAACCGGCCGACCTGCTCCTCAACCCGCAGACGGACCGGGCCAAACGGTTCTTAGAAAAAGTCTTGTGATGACACGTTCCATCTGACACTAGAAAGGGAGGGTTCGAATGAAGATCACTTACTATGGCCATGCGACAGTCCAGCTCGATATCGACGAAATGAGCGTCTTGATCGATCCGTTTTTGACGAGTAACCCGCATACAGACGTCGACCCGGCGACATTGAAAGCCGACTACATCTTGTTGACGCACGCGCATTTCGACCATATCGAGGACGTCGAACTGATCGCAAAGGAAACGGGCGCGACGATCGTCGCGACACATGAACTCGCGACCTATTACGAGAAAAAAGGCTATTCGGTCCACGGCATGAACATCGGGGGCGGGTATTCCTTCCCGTTCGGCCGTGTGACGATGACGCAGGCGTTCCACAGCTCGAGCCTTGACATGGGCGACGTCCCGGTCTATATGGGGATGCCGGGGGGCTTCATCATCGAGACGAACTCGCTGACGCTTTACCATGCGGGTGATACGGCATTGTTCTCGGACATGAAACTGTACGGTGAACGGTTCGAGATCGACGTCGCCTTCCTGCCGATCGGGGACAACTTCACGATGGGGCCGGTTGACGCGCTCGATGCCGCCCATTGGCTGCAGGCGAAACGAATCGTCCCGATCCATTTCGATACGTTCCCACCGATCAAACAAGATGCACGTGCTTTCTGTGACCAGTTACATCAGCGCGGTCTGTTGATCGAACCGAACACGACGATCGAGATTTGATGACGCGTCAAGCGATTCAAGCTACTGAACGTTTCGTGACGAAGCTTCATACCGGGGATCATACCGGGCATGACGTGAGTCATCTCGAACGGGTGCGTCGGCTCGCCGAACATCTCGCTGAAGGGATGGCGGTCGACCCGCTCGTCGTCACACTCGCGGCACTGCTTCATGACGTCGAGGACGCGAAACTCGGTCGAGCCAAAGGGCTCGTCCGACATCATCTCGAGACGATCGCCCTCAGTACAAGCCAGACGGACCACGTACTCGCCGTCATCGCGGAGACATCGTTCTCGCAAGGCAGACTGCCGACGACGCTCGAGAGTGCGATCATTCAAGACGCGGACCGGCTCGATGCGGTCGGTGCGATCGGCATCGCCAGGACGTTCCAGTATGCCGGATCACGCGGGACACCACTCTATGATCCGGATGACCCGTCGAGCGCCATCGCGCATTTTAGTGACAAACTGCTCTTGCTCGCGGACGGGATGCATACGGACCGGGCGAAAGCGATCGCCCGCGACCGTCACGCGTTCATGACGTCTTTCTTGAAGCGGTTCGAGGCGGAATGGGTTGGCGAAGATATGTAAAACGGCCGAGGAGGGATCCTCGGCCGTTTGGCGTTAAAATGGATGTTTATTGAGCCAATGCCCGCCGTCGAGCGAGATGCATTCACCGTTCAAGTAACGCATCTCATCCGACGTCATCCAGAAAGCGAGGTCGGCGATCTCTTCCGGTGTCCCGAACCGGCCGAGCGGGACGTTGCGGCGGATGCGCTCGACTTCTTTGACGTGGACGGCGAGTTTGTCGGCCCCGCCGGTCCGTTCGATCGGCCCCGGGCTGATCGCGTTCACGCGGGCCCCGAACTGATAGCCCCATTCGACGGCGAGCGTCCGGGTCAAGTTCAGGACGCCTGCTTTAGCGGCGGCGCTTGGTGCGACACCAGCACCCGCCTGCCACGCGTACGACGCGACCATGTTGATGATCGAGCCGTCACGGAGTTGTTCGCGCTCCCAGTGCTTTCCGAGGACGTGCGTACAGTTGAACGTGCCGTTCAAGACGATGTCGATGACACTCGTCCAACCGTTCGGTGTCAAATCGAGCATCGGACAGACGAAATTGCCGGCGGCGTTATTGACGAGCGCATGCACCGGACCGAATCGTTCGACAATCTGATCGAGCGCTTGGGCGCACGCCTCGTAATCGCGGACGTCGTGTTGGACGGGTAACGCTTGTCCCGCACCGATCGCCTCGAGTTCACCCATCGTTTCTTGCAGGCGCTCCTCGTTACGGCCGCTGATGGCGACGTTCCAGCCTTCGCTTTTAAATTTTAGCGCCATCGCTTTCCCCATGCCGGACGAACCGCCGGTAATCCAAATCGTTTTCAAATGAATCTCCCCCTTTGAATGAATGATCGTTCATTTTTAGTATTCGGGTTTGACTCTAGGGATTCCTGCAAAAAAAGCGACGACCGTTTGGCCGTCACTGGAGCTGTTCCAAATAGTTTAATCCAAGCTCGCGGTCGATGCGATACATCGTCCCGGCGACTTTCTCGCCCCAGTACGGGTCCGAGGCGTAGAAGACGTTGACACCTTCCTGCTTGTTGCCGGGGAACGGGCCGCGGTCGTACGATCCGGTCACATACTTCTCGGCGAACAAGCGGGCCGCAGCATCAACACTCGCCTCGACTGAAGCGAACGTCGAGGCGTTGCCGCTCGGGTCGTCATCTGTCGCTTTGAACCCGAAGAGATTATTTTTATCGCGGGCGATCGCGGACGTCCCGTATCCCGATTCGTGACCGGCGACGGCGAGTAAGAACAGGGCGTTAATACCGAACTCGGCTTCAGCGTCCTTGAAGGCATTACCTTTTCCGGTGAGCGGACTATCGGTCAGCGTGGCGAGAAATTGATCGAGTTCGCGGGCCGAGTACGGGGATTTGGACTGAATCGAGGCGAATTGGTACGGTGAATCGAAGACGTCCCGGACGTTTTCTGTATAAAACCGGTCCGACGCTTCCTGCGGGGCCGGTCCGACCAAGAACGTCCCGGCCAAGTTCCCGTTCGCTTCGACGGTATGGAGCACTTGCCCGTCCCGCATCTCGTAATAGCCGCGTTTCTCGACGACGGCGTCCGGGTATAGCGTCATGTCGGCCAGCGGTACGTACACGTCGGCACCGGAGATGGTGACTCGCAAATGGTCGGAACCCTTTCCAACGAGCCTAAGCCGGGTGCCGCCGGCGACGTACGACTGCCGCTCCTTGAACGCGGCATCTTTATACAGGTTCGTGACCCGGTCGGTCGGCGTGACGGCGATGCCGGTGCCGGTAAAGTCGATGACTTCGCCGGACGGGCCGAGCAAGGCGCGATTGCCGCCGCGTTCCATGTAGGTGCGGGCTTCAGCGAGGGACTCGAAATGACGGGACGAGACGTCACCATCAGCGAACGTCTCGACGGTGTACGTCCCGTTGCCCCGCTCTTGTAACCAAAGAAAGCCGAAGATGGCAAGTGCTAAGCTGAGCAGGGCGGGCAAGAGCCGGCGTCGTTGTTTTTTCTTCAATAGGATCACTTCCAAACTTGAGGATTGCCAAACAGAGAAAACTAGTAAACAATTTTGTATGAGAGGAGGGAATGATATGAAAATTGGTACACGTACGTTAAAGACGGCAGTCGCGGCTGGGATCGCGATGCTCATCGCTGAGACGATCCATCTCGATTATTACGTCTTCGCGGCCATCATCGCCATCCTCAGCATCCAAGAGACGCGCAAGAAGTCATTCCGGGCCTCATATGAACGTGTCATGGCAAGTTTGCTCGCCATCGGGATGGGCGCGTTGATGTTCACGCTGCTCGGCTATTCGCCGGCGACGCTCACACTTTATTTTGTCATGTTCATCCCGCTCGTTCAACAGCTCAAACTGCAGGACGGCATGATCACGAGTGTCGTCATCTTGACGCATCTGTACACCGAAGGACGGTTCTCGCTCGACTTGTTCTTGAACGAACTCCTGTTGATCGCGATCGGGGTTGGCGTCGGGCTCGTCGTTAACATGTATATGCCGACGCTCGATAAAGACATCGAGCGCATTAAAGAGAGTATCAACCGGGCGCTCGCGGTCCACTTCTATGACGTCGCAGCCTGTGTCGAGACCGGTGTGTACAATAACCATTCGATGATGCTGTTGAAGACGCGTGACTATTTAAAGAACGGGAAAGACTTGGCGCTCCGCCGGATGGGGAACTCGATCGGGAAGCGCAACGAAGACATGGACTATCTATACTTTCGGATGCGCGAGCGCCAGTACGATATTTTGAAGCGGATTGCTGATAATGCGCGGGAAATCACGATGGTCGTCAATGAGGCGAAACCCGTCGCCGCGTTTTTACGCCGCGTCGGCGACAACGTCAATGAGCAGGCTGACGCCTCGGCGTTTCTTCGCGAGCTCGAGGAGATCATCGACCATTATCGAAAAAACGTACCTCTCCCCACATCGCGTGAGGAATTTGAGGTACGCTCGTCGCTGCTCAATATTTTGTCAGATGTGAAGAGTTACTTGATCTTGAAAGAACGGTACATTCTCCTGTTACAGGAACATGGCCATCCCCGACAAAAACGTGCTAAGCAAGAAGATTGATACGATGACGACGACGCCGATTTGAATGATGCGTTGTCGTTTTTGTTGTTTTTTTCTCATGAGGATCCTCCAAAACGTGTTTGACCTCATTGTACAGAATGGAAAAGGTTCGTGCAAACGACATGAGTTTGTTATAATAACCAAGAAATGTTTGGATGGAGGGATGTTTTTATGGTAAACGAGACACGTGTGCTGGACACATTTTTACAGTTGGTCAGCATCGATTCAGAGACAAAAGAAGAAGCGGTCATCTGTGAGCATTTAAAGTCGGTCTTCACAGAACTCGGATGTGACGTCTACGAAGACGACGCATCGACAAAAACTGCGCATTCAGGAAACAATCTTATCGTCACGTTGGCTGCGACGAAACAGGGCGTTGACCCGATTTACTTCACAGCCCACATGGATACGGTCACACCAGGTAAAGGCATCAAAACGAGTATTAAAGACGGTTATATCGTCACGGACGGGACGACGATTCTCGGTGCCGACGACAAGACGGGGCTTACAGCGATGATCGAACTCGTTCGGGTCTTGAAAGAGGAGGCAATTCCACACGGTCAGATCCAGTTCGTCATCACGGTCGGTGAAGAATCGGGTCTCGTCGGTGCGAAAGTGCTCGACCTCTCGAAAATCGATGCGAAATTCGGTTTCGCCCTCGACTCGGACGGACCGGTCGGCGATATTATCGTGGCAGCTCCAACCCAAGCAAAAGTGAACGCGAAAATTTACGGGAAGACGGCCCACGCCGGTGTCGCCCCAGAAAAAGGCGTCTCGGCGATTCAAATCGCAGCAAAAGCGATCGCAAAAATGAAGCTCGGCCGGATCGATGAAGAGACGACGGCTAACATCGGACGCTTCGAAGGCGGCCGCGCGACGAATATCGTCTGTGATTACGTCGAAGTGCTCGCCGAGGCCCGTTCGCTCATCCACGATAAGATGGAAGCGCAAGCCGAAGCGATGAAGCAAGCGTATATCGAAGCGGCTGAGACGCACGGTGGTCGTGCTGAAGTCGAGATTGACATCATGTACCCGGGCTTCAAGTTCGAAGAAGGCGACGAGGTCGTCGAAGTGGCGAAGTCAGCCGCGACAGCGATTGGACGTCCGATTCGTATCCTTCATTCGGGCGGGGGCTCAGATGCGAACGTGATCGCCGGTGGAGGCATTCCGACGGTTAACCTTGCGGTCGGGTATGAAGAAATCCATACGACGAACGAACGCATGCCACTCGTCGAACTGTATAAGTTGATTGAACTCGTTGTTGAAATTGTCGAGCAAGTCGCAACACGGGAAACAAACTAAAAAAAAGAGCCGACGCTAAGTCGGCTCTTCCTATGTGTTCGTGTGTTTATGCGGCGAACTCCAACGATTCTAAGACGAGTTCGTCTGAGCAGTGAAGTTCGGTCGCTATGTCGTGAATTCGGATCGAGGTGCCTGCATCTTGTTGGTGTTTGCGATTCATTGAAGTCGCTCGCTCCCGAATCACCTCATACAAAGCATCGGAATGTTCAACTTTATTCATCACGGATCACATCCTTTTCAACGAGTGACTCAAGTATAGCATGGATTAGGCTAGCAGAAAGGACAAATATATTTATGAAGTTACATTTTTTAGGAACTGGTTCAGGTATGCCTTCGAAACAACGGAACGTTTCCGGGCTCGCACTCACATTGCCTAAACAGACCTGGCTGATCGATTGCGGGGAGGCGACCCAGCACCAGATTCTCCATACCACGATCAAACCGCGAAAAGTATCGGCTGTTTGGATCACGCATCTACACGGGGACCATGTCTTCGGGTTGCCAGGTTTCTTATCGACGCGTTCCGCCCTCGACGGAAAGGATCCGCTCACGCTGTACGGACCGCGTGGCATCAAGCAATGGCTCGAGCTGACGTTGAAACTGACCGGTTCATATTTAGGCTATGACCTGACGATTGTCGAATATGAGGACGGGGACACGTTCGAGCAAGACGGTCACCTCGTCACGGTGCGGAAGCTCGCGCATCGCTTTCCATCTTACGGGTTTCGCATCGAGGCACCGGCGCGTCCGGGGACGCTCCTCGTCGACAAAGTGAGAGCACTCGGTATTCCGAGCGGTCCAGTCTATCGGACAATCAAACAAGCAGACACGTTTGAATTTGCAGGGAAAACATACGCGTCTAAAGAATATGTCACAGAATCGGTCCGTGGAGCGATCGTCGCCATCTTAGGGGATACGACTCCGTGCGAGAATGCATTCGTGCTCGCACAAGCTGCCGACGTTCTTGTCCACGAGGCGACGTTTATGCAAGGGGAGTCAAAACTTGCGAGACAGTATGGTCACTCGACGACGGTCGAAGCCGCAAGGCTCGCGAACGAGGCGGGAGCGGGCCGGTTGATCGTCACCCATATCTCGGCCCGCTACCAAGGCCGGGAAGCAGAATTTGAGGCCGAGGTCGTGTCTGGGTTTGCGGATAGCCATGTGGCAACCGACTTTTCCGAGTTTATAGTGGGGGATTGATGTGACAATACAACTATACGTTTGGCTAGGTTTCATCGTCATCAGCCTGTTGCTAGGTGTAAGATTGAATCAGTTGAAAGAGCCAGAACCGAACTTTTTCGCCAAGTTCTTATTCTACTCGTTGCTCGGAATCGTTTCGTTTCCGATCGGCGGGTTTCATATCCCAATCGGATTTTTGATGTCATTCTTGTTCTTTCCAAAACGAAACAGCCGGTATAAATGGTACGGGGCACTCGTCGGCTTCTTCTTCTTCATCGTTTTACTGTTCGTACCTTTGTTCGACCAATCCGAATTCCGGGCCGAATCTCAACAAATCGGGCCGGTGTCGGTGCAAGACGAGTCGTTCGACCGGATGACAGATACGATTTTACGCCGGATCAACGGCGAGGTGATCAAGCTCGATCGTAGCAAGATGATCGTCGACCGGGACGGTGAACTGCAGTCACTCGAGTATTTGCTCATGGTCGAACGCAGCAGCTCGTTCCAGCAAATCCGCATCAACTATGACGACTCAGGGGAACTTGAGTATCGCCAAGTCGATGAGATGAACAAAGGTTCCGGCCGAGCCTTTTTCGAGAAGCTCGTCGACTTCGAACACGTGATCGAAGCCGTACGGGGGACAGCGTGGGAAGACTTTGCCAAACAAGTCGAGGCACCGCTCTTGCAGCTCTCATTTGACGGACTGTACGACATGTACACGTTCGAGAACGAAGCGATGCTCATGATCAACCGGGACGGACGAATCGTCAAATTCTGGCTTCAGCGGGAACCTGTGCTCGCCAACAGTATTCAATTGACCGGTTTGACCCGTGAAGGCAGAACAACAGGCGAAAAATATACGATTCTTTACAACTACTCTATCCACCAACGAGAGGATTTGACGGATCAATGAAAAAATTGCTCATCATGGGTATGATGATACCTTTATTGGCAGCTTGTGCTGGAGAAGAGACATCGAACGGACAAAGTGAGTCTTGTGACGTCGAACCGACGATTTCCGTTTACGACGCGTCGACAGAAGAGACGTTGTACCATGAGAAAAGTGTCTGCCTAGAGGATGGTTCGACAGTGCTCGATGCCCTCAAGGCGACAGAATTGCCGATTGATTCGGTCGGAAGCGGGGAGATGACCTACGTCACGGCAATCGACGGGATTCAAGAAAAATCGGCCGGTCAGTCATCTGGTTGGGTGTACGCCTTTAACGGAAGCCCTGGCGATGAAGGGGCGGCTGCAAAAGAAGTCGAGTCCACCGACATCATCCAATGGCGGTTTGAAGAAGATGCGATTTCTTTCTTCGAATGAGGCGGATTGGGAGCGTAGACATGCTGTCACGCTCCTTTTCTTTCTACTCGTCCATCTGTACGTCTTGATCCATGTGAACGGTTCGTTAAGTCTGCTCGCCGGGCTGGTCTTGTTGTTACTGTTGGAGCGGCGCTTTCCCGTCGCGATGCTCGGTCTGCTTGTCGCGTTCGCGCTGATCTCGCTCGCACCGATCTTGCTCCAGTGGGACGTCTCCATCCGTGCGCTCAGCGACCAAATTGTCCGCTTGGCGACGTTTTTATTCGGAATGGTTTGGGCGAGCCGTTTCATGAGATTAGAACGGCTATTGCCGCTCTTGCGACGCTTTCCGCAATCGACTCGGTTGCTGTACGGTGCTTGGGCGCTCGTCCCGTCCATGGAACGGGCCATCCGTTTGTCGCTCCGCAGTCACCAGCGACAAGACTGGCGAGAAGCGATCGTCGTCGGGATTGACAGCCAGCGCCGTGAACCCGTTTACGCGTTGCCGCGCCTACGTTCATTCCAAGGCGATGATCTCGTTCATCTGTTCATTCTGTTTAGTTGCTTTGTGGCGGCGCTTAAGTGGTCACCACTCATCTGGTTGCTTTACCCGTATTTGACGAAAGGAGGGGTGCGAGATGCGTTGGTTATCCTCAGAGCACGGACGTCAGCAAATTGAGGAGTGGGTCGCTTCAGAGCGGGCCCATATCGTCAATCTCGATGACCCGCTCGCCGGTTCGGTCGCCTCACTGCTCGCCGGTGATGATGCGATGCGCGGCGCCGAACTGGCAGCTCTCTTGCAAATCGATCATCTGTCCAAAAAACGATTTGATGAATGTTCGAGCGGAGAACAACAACTCGTTCGAATCGCTCACGTGCTCGGCGAAAATCCCGATGCGCTCGTTCTCATCGAGCCGTTCCGTTATCTCGATCGATTCCGAAGCGAACACTTGTCGATGCTGCTTCGGCGGCTAGGACAGCTCGGGATTAGCGTCGCTTATACGGACCGGTCGCGTGAAGGCGGTGCAACACATGCGTTCACGGTCGTAAAGTCGTCTAGTGAAGCATCGATTAACGTCAAAGACGTTTCCTATCGTCATCCGTTGCAACCCACCTACGCGATCGAACACGTGTCGTACCGGTCTGACGGACCAGGGTTAACGGTGTGCATCGGGACGAACGGCAGTGGCAAGTCGACACTCCTAGAACTGATGGCGAAGAGTCTGCGTCCGCTATACGGGAAAGTGAAGTTATCAGAGCGGCCGCTCTATCTTCCGGCAGACCCCGAGTACGGGCCGTTCCCAAAAGCGTTGAATCGACGGGTCGAACAGTTGCAGGCGGTACTCGCGTCCACGTCGTCACTCATCGTCCTCGACGAGCCGACGGTCGGACTGTCGGAGAACGAACGCGACGCCTTCGTTGCGGCAATCGTACAAAAAGCCGAGACGGCGCGTGTTTTATGTGCGACCCACGATGAACGCTTGATTGCGGCGGCAGGTCATGTCTTATGTATGGCGAGCGGAGCGGTCGTGTTTGACGGCACGCGCGAACAGTACGTGGATCGGAGTACGTTATGGTCACTTACGTCCTCGCCCTCATAACCGCATTCGCACTTTTGTCGAAGTTTGAGCGGACGAAGTCACCTATTTCCGTATTGACACAGCTTCTCGCGCTCGCCGTCATCGGACGGTGGCTTTTCATGGCCATCCCGAACGTGCAACCGACGACCGCACTATTGATGCTGACCGCGCTCTATTTTGGATGGACGAGTGCAGGCATGCTCGCTTTATTCGTCCCGCTTCTATCGGGACTTTTACTCGGCCTCGGTCCGTTCGTTTTGTATCAGTTTCTCGGTTGGTTGCTCGTGATCACGCTCGTTTACTTGTTACGACCGATCTTGTTGCGGTCGCGCATGTTACTTTGGTCAATCGGGCTCGGCTCTGGTTTTTTATTCGGCTGGACGACGAACTTGTCGTTCGCGGAAGTGATTGGAGCCGACTTTATCAAATTGCTCATCCTTAGCTTGCCGTTCGATTTGGCGCACGGAATCGCAAACGTCTTCTTTTTGATCGTCCTACATGATTTATTCGTTCGCATATTTGTCCGAGAAGACGGGTAAACATGAGTACTACTCGAGTGAGGTGGTTGAGCATGGGCGGATACGTCAATATGTATGAAATCGGTTTGTTCCTCTTCATCGGACTATTGTTTATGGCCGTCAATATCTTCTTGATGTCGCGTCGGCTCATTCGGACACGATACGCGATGTTGAGCATCCTCGCTTCGAGCGTCTGGCCGGCACTGATGATCGTCTTGTCCGTTCAAAACGTCAATCTTCTCGAGGAGATGCGAGCCCGAGCGGCGACACTTGAAGCTGTGTTCGCCTGGTCTCTCGTCGTCACGACGGCGCTCATGACGGTTATACCAGCTTTTATCTTTATTCGACGTCTGATTCAGCTGTCACGCCATGGCGGCTGATTCCTCAATCTAAAAAAGCAGAGCGACTCAAACGTTTGAGTCGCTCTGCTTTTTTAGGTTCAAGATGTCGGGAGCTGTTCGACCGAGGCATCTGTCGGTTTTTGGAATCGACGTAAAATTTCGAGACTGACAGCTCGCGGCATAATTTTCGCGAGTCCGACGAGCGCTTGGTTCGACAAGCCCGGGATGATGACCCGTTTATTTTTCATGACGCCCTTATAACCGAAGAAAGCGACGAGATGAGACGGCATTTTCGATACCATCATTTCGCTGCCGGCCCGGTTAAAGAAACCGGTGTCGGTCGGACCCGGGCAAAGGACGCTGACGTTTACGCCTGTGCCTTTCGTCTCGGCATGGAGCGCTTCTGTGAGTGATAAGACGTACGCTTTCGTCGCGTAATAGACGGCCATATACGGTCCCGGCTGGAATGCGGCGACAGAGGCGACATTTAAGACATAGCCGTGATTGCGGGCGACCATGTCAGGCAAGTACGCTTTCGTCAACTCGGTCAAGGCGTTGACGTTCAACCGGACCTCTTCGGCCTCGGTTTCCGCATCGAGCTCGATAAACTCGCCAGCCGTACCGAAACCAGCGTTATTGATTAAAAAATCGACCGTGAGCCCGGCGTCGTCAATCGCGTTCGTCAACCGTTTCACGGCGTTGTGTTCAGACAGGTCGAGTGCGAATACGTGCACGTTAATCGTGTATCGTTTTTCAAGCACTTTTTTGAGTTCATGTAACCGTGGCTCGCTACGAGCTACGAGAATACAGTCAAATCCATCTCGGGCCGCTAAGACGGCGAGATCTAGGCCGATGCCAGTCGAGGCACCGGTAATCAAGGCTGTTTTTGTCAAAATCGTCCACTCCTTCAATTAAAAAGTCATACATTGTTACTGATTTCTTCACCAGTTGTTAAATTCCTGCTTCGTCGACACGCTTGAACGTGTGCTAAAGTATATCAAGAATATGTGATTAGACTCACAAAGTCAGGAGAAAAAACAGATGATGATTCAGCTAGTTACTACAGCACAAAGCGTCGAACAAGCAGAGGCGCTGATCATGGCGGGGACAGACCGTCTATATATCGGAGAGTCGACGTTTGGTTTACGCCATAAAGGTGACTGGTCGTTACCGGCTGTGAGAGAAGTCACAGCGCTCGCCCATCGTTACGGCAAAGAAGTGACGGTTGCCGTCAACAATTTGATGCATAACGATCAAATCGAGGCGTTGCCGGATTATTTACACGCGCTCAAGCAAATCGGGATCGACAGTGTGACGGCGGGCGATCCAGGTGCCATCCGCTTGATCCGTAATGCCAATATCCCCTATTGGTACGATGCTCAAACGCTCGTCACGTCGGCGCGACACATTCAATTTTGGGGTAAGCGCGACGCCATCGGGGCGGTCGCGGCCCGTGAAGTGACACTGACCGAACTTGGGATGATTCAACAGCGGATCGGGCTCCCCGTCGAGGTTCAAGTGTACGGACCAACATGTATCCATCACTCGAAACGACCGCTATTGACGAACTATTTCAATGAGATCGGTCGGTCGAGAGGGGACGCGGAAGCGCGCGAGTACTATATGAGCGAACCGTCTGATGCGGACAGTCGCTATCCCGTCTACCAAGACGACAATGGGACGCACGTCTTCTCCGAAGATTTGACGCTCATGGGTCAATTGCCGGTGCTCTTAAAAGGCGGACTGCATACGTGGAAACTCGAAGGATGGCATGCCGGGGACGCGTTCGTCGACATCGTCCGTCTGTTCGACAAAGCCCGGTCCGATTTGTTGAATGGCCAGTTCGACCGCACGCTCATGGAACGGCGTCTCGCCGAACTCCAACCTGAACAATTCCGGCTTGGGACCGGACTGCTGTTACGAAATCCAGAAGAGATCAAGTGAGGGGATCAAGATGAAAAAACGTCCAGAACTACTAGCTCCGGCAGGAAACTTAGAAAAATTAAAGATGGCGATTCTTTACGGGGCCGATGCGGTCTTTATCGGTGGTCAACAGTTCGGGCTCCGCTCGCGGGCCGGCAACTTCGGATACGAGGAGATGACTGAAGGCGTCGCATTCGCGCACGAGCGCGGGGCGAAAGTGTATGTCGCCGCGAACATGGTGACCCATGAAGGGGATATCGATGGCGCGGGCGATTTCTTCTGTCGACTCCGTGACATCGGCATCGACGCCGTCATCGTCTCGGACCCGGCCATGATCGAGGTCTGTCTAACGGACGCGCCCGGTCTTCCGGTCCATTTATCGACGCAGGCGTCGGCGACGAACTACGAGACGCTCCGTTTTTGGCAAGAGGAAGGGCTAGAGCGAATCGTCCTCGCCCGTGAAGTGTCGATGGAAGAGATCAAAGAGATGAAACGTCAAGTCGACGTCGAGATCGAGGCGTTCGTCCATGGCGCGATGTGTATCTCCTACTCGGGACGTTGCACGCTGTCGAACCATATGGCGCTCCGCGATGCGAACCGCGGCGGCTGTGCCCAGTCGTGCCGCTGGAAATACGGCTTCTTCGAGGCGGATGAGCTGTTGACAGACGACATGGCAGCGCGCGATGAGGAACCGTTCTCGATGAGTTCGGTCGATCTTGCGATGGTCCGGCACATACCCGATTTGGTCGATGCCGGCGTCGATAGCTTGAAAGTCGAGGGACGGATGAAATCGATCCATTACGTAGCGACCGTCTGTAACGTCTATCGTCAAGTCATCGACGCCTACTGCGGGGATCCTGAAGGATTCGTCTTCGACCCGGCATGGGAAGAAGAGATTTGGAAAGCAGCGCAACGAGAGCTCGCGAGCGGGTTCTATTACGGCATCCCGACCGAGAAAGAGCAACTGTTCGGCAAGCCGCGCGCCATCCCGCAATATGCGTTCGCAGCGCGCGTCATCTCGTATGAAGCGTCGACGGGCATGGCGACGCTCGAGCAGCGTAACCATTTCCGCCGCGGAGAAGAAGTCGAATTCTTTGGTCCCGGGTTCGTCCGCTTCACGCAACGGATCGACGAGTTGTTCGATGAGACCGGGATGCCGCTCGAGACGGCGAACCAGGCGATGATGACGGTACGCGTCAAAGTCGATCAACCTGTCGCGACCGACTTCATCATGCGAAAACGAAAAGTGGCAGCAGTGAAAGTTCCCGCTTCAAGTGCCCGTTGACACATCCGGCAAGGCAACATAGTCGACCGTTCCATCCAATCTTGCTACCCTATTAACATATACGAAAAAGGGGATGGAAGGATGAATCAGAACACGGAGCAACTCCGGACCGATCCGATCGGACGCCTGCTGTTCAAGCTGTCGCTGCCGGCGATGATCGGTATGCTGGTGACGGCGCTCTATAATATAATTGACACGATTTTCGTCTCGCGTGGCATCGGCCCTGCTGCCGTGGCCGCGATCGGGATCGCGTTCCCGATTCAAATGATTCTGATGGCCGTCTCGAGTGCGGTCGGTCTCGGCGGGGCCTCGATCAGTTCGCGGAAACTCGGCAAAGGAGACGACGCCGGTGCCGCCGTCACGTTCATGAACGTGCTCGTGCTCGTTGGTGTGTTCGCCGCGTTCGCGGTCAGTTCGGCCATCTTCATGCTCGATTCGATCTTGACCGTGTTCGGGGCGACGTCGGAGATCATGGAATTGAGTCGTCAATACTTATCGGTCACGCTGATCAGTTCGCCGTTCTTCATGTTCACGCTCGCGGCGAGCGCGATGGTACGGGCCGAAGGACAGGCACCTTATCAGATGAAAGTGATGCTCACGACCGTCGTCGTCAACTTGGTGTCGACGCCGCTGTTCATCTTCACGTTCGGATGGGGTATTTACGGGGCGGCCTGGTCGACGGCACTCGCTCAAGTCGTCGGGTCGGTGCTCATGTTACGCTTCTTTTTCGCAAAAAATCGCCGAACCGAGCTCGACTTCCAATGGCGGAAGTTTCGGCTGCGGTTCGGCGAATTGAAGGAGATTATGGCAATCGGGTCATCCTCGTTCGTCATGATGGTGTCGCAATCGATCTTGTTCGTCTTCGTCAACATCATGCTCGGGACGTATGGTGGGACCCAAGAATTGGCCACGTTCGCCATTTTGAATAAGTTCATGGCGCTCGTCGGAATGCCGATCATGGGCATCGTCCAAGGCATGCAACCGATAGTCGGCTATAACTTCGGGGCGCGACAGTTCGAGCGGATGCGCGAGACGATTTGGACGGCGCTACGGGCTGGGATCGCGATTGCGGTCTTCATCTGGCTGACGCTCCAGCTGTTCCCAGAACCGCTCATGCGCATGTTCACGTCCGACGCGAACTTGATTGCTGGCGGGGTGACGGCGATTCATGTCCTGTTCGCTGTCTCGTTCTTAACGAGCGTCCAAATGCTCGTCAACGGCATCTATCAATCACTCGGGAAAGCCCGGGTCGCGATGTTCTTGTCGTTGTCTCGGCAGACGCTTTATACGATTCCGCTCGTGTTTATCTTACCGAACTTCTTCGGTGTGTTCGGTGTGTGGCTCGCCTTCCCAATCGCCGACGGCTTGACCTTCCTGACAGCGATCGGCATGGCGATTTGGGACCGGAAACTGCTGTTCCGTCCGTCAGAAGATGAGGTGGAAGCGAAAGCGAAAGCGACCAATTTATGAAACGACGTCCGTTCTTGTTGAACGGGCGTCTTCTTTTAGGAACAAGTAAATCCCACCGAGCAAAACGGCCGCGCCGATCCATTGCATCACGCCGAGCCGTTCCTCGAAGAAGACGAAGCCGAATAGCATGCCCCAGAGCGCCTCGCCGAGAATGGTGATGCTGACGACGGTCGCACTGACGCGGGCGAGGGCGTAGTTGAACAAGTTATGGCCGAGGAGCGTCGGGAAGAAGGCGAGGGCGATGAAATACCACCAATTCACTCCTTCGAAGCCGACGAACGTCGTGTCCCGAACGAGCAACATGAAACCGAGAACGAACGTGGCGACAAAATAGACGCTGAACGAGTAGTCGTTCGTCTTCATCTCGGTCCGAATGTGTTGACCGACGAGCCAGTAGCCGGCGATCAACAAGGCGGCGAGAAGCGCGAGCACATCCCCGTAGAGCGCGTCGCGACCGATTTGGATATCACCGGCCGCGACGAGCATGCCGCCGAGGACGGCGACGAGTGCAAATGCCAAACCTTTTCGGGTCGGATGTTTTTTAAAGAACAGGGCGTTCCCGATGAGGACGAAAATCGGGCTCGACGTCACGAACAACGTCGAACTCGCGACGGTCGTGTAGTCGAGCGATAAAAACCAGAGCCAGAAATGGAAGGCGAGGAGCGTCCCGCTGAGCAAGATCGCGTAGCGGGTGTTCGAGCGTAACGAGAAGAGCGAGCGGTAATCGAGAAACGGTAACAACATGAGGCTCGAGAACAGCATGCGGTAGAAAGCGGCCGTCTCCGCCGGAGCGGACGTCCATTTGACGAACAAGACGCTCGTCGACAGGAAAAAGACGGCGGCAAATAAAATTAAATAAGACAACAGGCATCCCCCTTTGGTTTTGTACATATTCCTCTAATGATATAATGAAACATACGAGAAAAAACATTCTTTTTCGAAAGTGTCGTTCCGACGAGATCGTTCGAACGACAACGAAAGTAGGGATCACATGAGATTAATCATTGCGGAGAAACCGTCGCAGGCACAAAAGCTGGCGGCGCCGTATCCATCAAAAAAGAGAAAAGACGAGATTGAAATCGCGGCATGCCCTCGTTTCCCGGAAGGTGCCATCGTCGTCTGGGCAGTCGGCCACTTATGTGAACTCCAAGAGCCGTCCCACTACCGCCCGGAGTGGAAGTCTTGGAAGTATGAATCACTTCCGATTGTCCCAGACCGGTTCGACTATCGCATCTCGAAGGGCAAGTCGAAGCCGTTCCAGACAATCAAAAAATGGCTCCACGACCGCTCGATCACGGACGTCATCATCGCTTCTGACGCCGAGCGGGAAGGAGAGGCGATCGTTCGTCTCATCTTGCGCCTTGCCGGCAACAAAAAACCGCTCGAGCGCTTATGGATCTCGAGTTTGACCGAGCAGGCGGTCGACCGCGGCTTCGCGCAGCTGTTGCCGGGAGAGCAGACGATTCCGTATTACCATGAGGCGATGAGTCGTGCCTGTGCCGACTGGCTCGTCGGTATGAACGCATCGCGCGCATATACGACGCTCTTGAAGACGATTGGCATCGAAGACGTGTTCTCACTCGGCCGCGTCCAGACACCGACGCTCGCCTTGATCGTCAATCGAGAGCGCGAGATCAAACAGTTCGTCCCGGAGGCGTACTTCGAGGTCGAAGCGACGCTCCAAAAAGGACGGGGCACGTTCAAAGCGAAATACACACTTGGAAAGACGACGAAACTGAAGACGCGTGAACAAGCTGACGCCGTCGTCGACCGATCGACCGGAACGGCGGTCGTGCGGTCGATTGATAAGGAAGACAAGACGGAACACCCACCGTTCTGGTTCAGCTTATCGGGTCTCCAGGCCGAGGCCGGCAAACGGTTCGGCTTCGGGGCGAAGAAGACGCTCGATATCGCCCAAAAGTTGTATACGAAAGGGTGGATCAGTTATCCGCGGACAGATTCTAGTTTCGTCACGCCCGACGAGGCGACGCTGTTCCCGCAGACGAAAGCACGGCTGTTGAAGTCTGCGGCATATGCTGGACTCGCTGACGTGTTGACCGAGAACCCGTCCCGGAACAGCCGCTACGTCAACGCGAAAAAAGTGAGCGATCACTATGCGATCATTCCGACCGAAGCGTGCGGCGATGTGGGTCGACTTAGCGGGGATGAGGCGAAACTGTATGACTTGATCAACCGCCGCTTTCTGGCGGCGTTCGCCCCCTCGGCCAAACTCGAGAAGACGACCGTCGACTTGATGGACGGGGAAGACTTATACCGGGCAAAAGGGACGGTCGTTGTCAGCCCCGGGTACCGTCAAGTCGTCGAGATGAAGTCAAAAGACGTCGAGCTTCCGGTGCTGACAACCGGTGAGCCGTTGACTGAAAAGAAAGTCGAAGTGTTATCGAAACAGACAGAGCCTCCAAAACGGTATACGGAAGGCGCGCTCATCATGGCGATGAAAGTCGCCGGGAAACAGCTCGACGACGAGGAACTGATCCATATCATGAAAGAAGTCGAGGGGCTCGGCACGGAAGCGACTCGGGCGAACATAATCGACGGCTTGAAGAAGCGGGGTTATGTTGAACTTCAAAAGAAAGAGCTCGTTCCGACCGATAAAGGCCGTCTGTTAATCGATGTGCTCGGCGACAGCATTCTCGCCTCGCCGGCCATGACCGCGAAATGGGAGAAGCGGCTCCATGAGATCGGACAGGCGTCTGCGTCTGCGGCCGAATTCATCGACCAGGCGAAAAAGATGTCGATTCATCTCGTCGAAGAAGCCAAAGCGAGAGTCGCGGCGGCGAATCCGGAAGGCTATACGATTGAACCGAGACGATTCGGGAAGAAATCTGCCTCGCGGCCAAAAGCGTCGTTTGGCGTCTGTCCGAGCTGTGGAAAAGGACTCGTCGAGCATCCGAAGTTCATCGGTTGCAGCGGCTACCGCGAAGGGTGCAAATTCACCGTGTCAAAACAAGTGCTCGGTGTCGGACTCGCGAAAGATGAACTGAAACAGATGATCAACGGCGGGCAGTCAAATGTTCATGCGTTCAAAAAAGGCGACAAGACGTTTGAGGCCACGCTCTATCTTGAAAAAGGGGCGATACGCTTCGAGTTCAATTGAACTACCCCCACCTACGCTTCGCTTAGAGGGGGAGGATTCCTGAGTTATCCGACCTAACAGTCGAAACCTGATCAGGCTAGCCCCGTCGTCCCGACGGTTGAAGAGGCGAAGATACGCCGAGCCTCTCGTTTGAGGTTCAGTCCTGCGTTCACATCGCGGTCGTGGTGGGTCCCGCAGCCCGGGCATGTCCACTCACGCAGACCAAGATGCTTCACGTCTTTGTGTCGATGACCGCAACTCGAACAGAGCTGGCTCGAGGCGAAGGTCTTCCCGACCTTCACGACGGTCTTGCCGTACCAGTCCGCCTTGTATTCGAGCATGCGGAAGAACTCCGACCAACTCACCACCGAGATGGACTTGCTGAGCGCGCGGTTCTTCTGCATGTTCTTCACCTGCAAGGTCTCGATGCCGATAATGTCGTGGTTTTTGACGATCTCGGTCGATACCTTGTGCAGGAAGTCGGTGCGCTTGTTGGCGATCTTCTCATGGATGCAGGCGACCTTCCGTTTCTGTTTCTGATAGTTCTTCGCCTCCGACAGCTTGATGTTCCGGTTCAGGGCGATGAGCCGACGACGGGAGAGCTTGCGCTGCTCACGTGCCAGTTTCTTCTCGAGCGTGCGAAAGTAGCGGTCGTTTTGGTACACCGTGCCGTCGGACAGGATGGCGAAGTTCTTGAGCCCGACGTCGACGCCGACGGTTGAGCCGGTCTTCGGCAGTTCGTCGATTTCCTGCTCGACGAGGAGGGAGACGAAGTATTTGCCTGAGGCGTTACGTCGGATCGTGGCGTTCAAGATACGGCCCTCGACCTGCTTCGAGTTGGCGAACCGGACCCACTTCAACTTCGGCAGCTTGAGCCGGTTGCCGACGATCGACACCTCAGGAAGTTGAGACTTGCCCTGGATGTTCGTCGTTTAGAAGTGGGCGTATTCTCGCCTAATTTTGATAAAAATAGAGCCATCCGTCGTGGATGGCTCTATTTGTCCTG
This sequence comes from Exiguobacterium sp. SH5S4, assembly GCF_004337045.1. Taxonomy (NCBI): domain Bacteria; kingdom Bacillati; phylum Bacillota; class Bacilli; order Caryophanales; genus Exiguobacterium; species Exiguobacterium sp. SH5S4. The sequence goes on along the minus strand of NZ_SJUQ01000019.1, from coordinate 38,743 downwards.
CTGATCTTGTTCGGTGATGCGACGATTAATCTCATCGTAGTCGAGAACGATGTCATCTTTGTTGTCTTTGTAGGCGTATCCTTTTTGGATGACGACGACAGAGGCGATCAAGACGAGCAAAATGATCAATCCACTTACGGCAAATATCCATCCCATGGCGCATTCCTCGCTTTCTTTCTTTTAGTATGACAAAAAGCTGAGACGTTCTCCATGTTTGAGCCTCTCACAACTGTTACAGGTTTGAAATGGTTGGTCTCTTGATTAGATATGATACAATAACATATAGAAGAACACTGACAGAGAAGGTAGGGATGACTATGGCGATTTTGATTGTCGACGACGAACCGGTCAATACGATGGTTCTCGAACAATTATTGCATCAACACGATTATGAGACGGTCTCGGTCTCAAGTGGTGAAGATGCTCTCGCGCTCCTCATGGACCCGCAAGCCCCGTCGCTGTATGACCTCGTCCTGCTCGATGTCGAGATGCCCGGCATCTCAGGGATTGAAACGTGCAAACGGATTCGACAAATGACAGGATATGAAGAACTGCCGGTAATCATGGTGTCGGGCCGGACCGAAGAGAAGCAAATTGCCGAAGGGCTAGATGCTGAAGCGTCCGACTATACGACGAAGCCGATCAAAATCACCGAACTCCTCGCCCGGATTCGCTCGGCGCTCCGTTACAAAGCGGCCGTCGATGAACGGAAAAAATATGAGGCTCGTCTCCAATATGACCTGGATTTGGCCCAAAAGATTCAGCAGAGCGCACTGACCCCACCAATCAGTAGCGCGGAAATCGATATGCGGGCGCTGTACCTGCCATCTAAAAAATTGGCGGGTGACATGTACGCCTGGTTCCAAGTCGCGCCTGATCGTTACGGTGTCATCATTTTCGACGTGATGGGTCACGGCGTGTCTTCAGCCTTGATCACGATGGGAATCCGCTCGATCTTGCCAGGCCTTGTCGCCAACGTCCAGTACCCGGTCGACGTCATGACCGAACTGAACCGACAGATGACGTTCCTGTTTTCAGGCGACGATATGCAAAGTTATTTCACGGCCGTCTATTGTTACATCGATACGACGAATCAACGCATCGAGTATGTCAATGCCGGCCATCCGCCTGTGATCGTGACGTCTCCGGAAGGGATGACTCGTCTCGAGACGACTGGGGTGCCGGTCGGCATGTTCGAGGAACCGAATTATGAATCGAAAGAAATCAAGATCACGCCAGGTATGGTCCTGCATATGTACACGGACGGACTGATGGAATGTTATAGCAAAGACATCGATGACGGCATCCGTTGGCTTGAAAAAGACATCGCCACGTACGGCTTAGATTATGCCCGTCACGTTGCCGAACGGCTCGTCCCGAAAATCGAGATTGACGACGACTTGTGCCTCGTCACGGTAAAGCTAACTTAAACGACAAAAGGATGAGACCGTCGCTCATGACGATTTCATCCTTTTGTCTAGAAATAACGTTTCCGCCATAAAATATAAAAGGCGAGACTCGAAAAACCGACCATCATGGCAAGTGCGAACACGAAACCGATTGATTGACCTTCGAACGGGACTTGGACGTTCATCCCAAAGATCCCGGAAATCATCGTCGGAATGCTGAGCACGATCGTGATCGACGCCAAGAACTTCATGACGAAGTTGACGTTGTTCGAGATGATCGACCCGAACGCATCCATCTTAATGCTGATGATGTCGTTATAAATCGAGGCCATCTCCATCGCCTGACGATGCTCGACGAATACGTCTTCTAACAAGTCTTCGTCCTCTTCATGCTTCTCAAGACTCGGCGTCTTGACGATGCGGTCGAGGACGCTGTCATTCGCTTTGAGCGATGTCATGAAGTAGACGAGCGACTTCTGTAAGTTCATCAACTGGAAAATTTCCTGATTTCGCATCGAACGTTGAAGTTCTTGCTCTAGCTCTTCCATTCGCCGGTCGATCTGGCGAAGGAACCGCAAGTACGTCATGCTGACTCGGTGCAAAATCTGGAAGACGAACCGGCTACGATAGTTTGTCCGGAACAAGCGGGCTTTGCCGTTAGCGAACAAGTTGAGTACATCGAGGTCACGCGAACAGACGGTGATGAAATGTCGTCCCGTGACGATGATACCGAGTGGGATCGTATTATAGGCACGTCCCGTATCGTCTTCTTCAACGTATGGAACGTCAATGATCATGAGCAGGCCTTCGTCATCTTTCTCAAAACGCGGCTTTTCTTCGATATCAAGTGGGTCATACACGAAGTCTTCAGGAATGCCGGAGGCGGCAATGACTTGATCGGCCTCGTCTTTCGTCGGGTTGACGAGTTGGATCCAGCTTCCTTTGTCAAAGTCTTCGATCTCGTGAACGCGACCAGATGCGTCGGTACGGTAAATCGTTAGCATAATCTTCCTCCTACCTTAGCTCAACTTTATTATAGGTAGGCGAGTAGGAGAGTGCAATCGCAAAGAAGGAGATTTTTTGTTTTCTCTCGAAAACATCCTACAGTGAGTTAGAATGTCAGAAGGAATGAGTAGAAGGAGGGATGGAGATGACTCAAACACCCCAAAACGCTCTGTTTAACGAAGATAAATTAGCAGAGCTCCATCAAATCGCAAGTGGAAATAAAGATTTTCTGAAAAAGATTGCCGAGACTTACGTCGCGCAGTTCGAGGCGAAGTTTCCTGAATTAAAGCGCGTGGTCGAGACGAAAGATCATGAACAAATCGAACAACTCGCCCACTTGTTAAAGGGAGCCTCTTATTCGGTCGGACTTGACGAGACGGCGTCGCGTTTCCAACAACTTGAACTCGCCGGTGAGACGAACGAAGTCGAGAACCTTGAACCGGTGCTTGAGGACATCGAGCGTCAAATGCAACGGTTCGCTGTCGAATGGGACGCCTATTTCAATCGATTGGTGTAATGAAAGAGGGGCCGCAATTTTGCGGCCCCTCGGTTTGTCATTTGGCTAAAAACTCATCGAGCGTCGCAATCAACATGCCGATTTCAGGCTTCGTGATTTGTGCGTTCGCGCCGACGGCATCGCCTTTATGTTTCAAGTCGTCTGAGATGAGTGACGAGAAAATTACGATCGGCAACGCCGCGTAGCGGTCCATTTCGCGTAGTCGTCTCGTCAAATGCAATCCGTCCATTTGTGGCATCTCGATATCGGTGATGAGCAGATCGCATTCGACACCATCTTGCTCGAACGCATCAAGCGCTTCTTTCCCGTTGTTGAAGATTGTCGTGTTGAAGTAGCCTGCATCGTCGAGCGTGTCGATGATCAAGGTGCGGAGCATCTCCGAATCTTCTGCGATCCACACTTGTTTGTTCGAGCGTTCCCTTGCACCGAGTCGTTTGACGGATTCACGAGCCATGATGTCTTTTCGTGACAACTCGAGAGCGATGCGCTCATAGTCGAGAAGAATGATCATTTGGTCTCCTGTTTTGACGACGCCGTTCGTGATGCCTTGGACACCGCGGGCAAGATCTGACGGTGTGTCGATCTGTTCCCATGAGATGCGCTTGATCTCCGTCACTTGGTCGACCCGGAGCACTGATTTCTCGCCGTTAAACTCACAGACGATCAAGCGGTCCCCGTCTCCGGCTTCACGAGGATGACCGATGACCATCGGGAGATCGATGACCGTCATGACTTCGCCGCGCAATTCGATCAATCCCATGATCGCCTCAGGCGTTCCGGGTAACGGGGTAAGTGGAAGCATCGTGATGATCTCGCGAACCTTCATGACGTTAATCCCGAAAATAAACGGGCCTGACTGGAAAATGACGATTTCTAACTCGTTCGTACCTGCTTCAAGTAAAATATTATGATCCATGCTCAATGGTGGTCCCTCCTATATCGCGTTCTCTCTTCCTTTCTATCGGTCAAATCGACCAAAGTCTTCAGTTGAAAAGTGTCAAAGTCGGGTCAAAAATCACGAAAAGTCATTGAGTAACCGCTTACATTACACAAACTGAATCTTTATAGTTGTTCAACGGAATTGATTTTGCATACAATGAGGGTGGCAACGAGATATCACAGCTTACTCAGGAGGCAGATAGAGATTATGAGTATGAACACGTATCCATATTTAATTAACGGGCAATGGCAAGAATCAACAACAAATGAAACGATCGAACTCGTTTCACCTTATACAGAAGAAATCGTCGGACACGTCCAAGCGATGTCGCGCGACGAAGTCGACGAGGCGATTCACGGTGCCAAACGTGCACAACAAGAGTGGGCGGCGCTTCCGGTCAACAAGCGCGCCGAGCTGTTGTACGCATGGGCGGACAAACTCGAAGAGCGCGTCGATGAGATCGGTCAAATCATCATGCGCGAAGTTGGGAAGAACTTGAACGACGCGAAAAAAGAAGTCGTCCGCACAGCTGAGATTATTCGTTATACGGCTGAGGAAGGACTTCGTTTCACAGGTGGATTCATGCAAGGCGATTCGTTCCCGGGCGGATCAAAGAACAAAATGGCGATCATCAAAAAAGAGGCACTCGGTGTCGTTCTCGCGATCTCACCGTTCAACTATCCGGTCAACTTAGCCGCTGCTAAAATCGCCCCGGCCCTTATTACGGGGAACGCGGTCGTCTTCAAACCGGCGACGCAAGGTGCGATCAGTGGCGTCAAAATGGTCGAGGCACTGCAAGACGCCGGTCTTCCGAGCGGATTGTTGAACCTCGTGACGGGTCGCGGTTCGGTCATCGGCGACTACTTGACGTCGCACCCAGGTGTCGACATGATCACATTCACAGGCGGTACAGGAACCGGTCAACATTTGTCACAACAGGCATCGATGGTCCCGGTCGTCTTAGAGCTCGGCGGCAAAGACCCGGCGCTCGTCTTAGAAGACGCGGACATGACGCTTGCGGCGGATCAAATCGTCAGCGGTGCGTTCTCTTACTCGGGTCAGCGTTGCACAGCGATCAAACGCGTCTTCGTGCTCGAAGATCAAGCGGACGAACTCGTCGCCATGTTGAAACAGCGCGTCGAGAAACTCACGGTCGGTTCGCCGGTTGACAACAGCTTCATCGTCCCGCTCATCGACAAGAAGTCGGCTGACTATGTTCAAGGCTTGATCGACGACGCCGTCAACAAGCGTGCGACGGTCGTCCACGGCAACGAACGCGATGGCAACCTGCTCCACCCGACGCTGCTCGACCACGTCACGCGTGAGATGCGTGTCGCTTGGGAAGAACCGTTCGGACCTGTTCTTCCGATCATCCGGGTCAGCTCACTCGACGAGATGATCGAACTGACGAACGAGTCAGAGTTCGGTCTTCAAGCGAGCGTGTTCACGCAAAACGTGAACAGTGCGTTCACGGTCGCCGACAAGCTCGAAGTCGGTACGGTCCAAGTCAACGGTCGAACGGAACGCGGTCCTGACCACTTCCCGTTCATCGGTGTGAAACAATCAGGTCTCGGTGTCCAAGGGATTGGACGCAGTCTTGAAACGATGACACGTGATAAAGTGACCGTCATCAACTTATAAACGATTGGAGGGGAGACATCCCCTCCTTTTTTTGTGCCATTGAAATCCCTTCATTCTGACAGGTATAATGAATGAAGATAGGTGGAAGGGGTTGTGTGGACGTGGCGAACTGGATTTCAAGTCAACTGGCAAGACTCGATATTCCGACACCGTTTGAGGTCGGTAACGTGAACGTATACATCGTAGAGCATGGGGGCCGGTTTTTCATGGTCGACTGTGGGCCAGATACGGAAGAGGCATGGGCGTCCTTGAACGACGAATTGGCTGAACTCGAACTGACGCTCGCGGACATCGATTTTCTATTTTTAACGCACCATCATGCTGACCATGCCGGTCAAGCTTGGCGGCTGCGGGATGTCTCGATTCCAGTCTATGGTCACGAGAAGCTCGTTCGTTATTTGGAACAGACACCGAACTTTATTAAAAAAGGCAATCACTTCTTATATGAACTGGCTCATTGGTTTGGGGCACCGGAGTCGATCATCACCAAGTTGCCGGACTACCGGGAGGCGCTACGTTGGATCGGTCCGACGACCGTCACGATGACGTTCGAAGAAGGACAAGACGTGACGAGCGACGGGGCTTGGAAGACGATTCATCTACCGGGACACGCGAGCGATCAACTCGGACTGCTCGGGCCGGGCGGCGTCTTGATCGCCGGTGATCATTTGATCGATGCGGTCGAACCGAACCCGTTGATCGAACAACCGTATGAGGACGAAGGGTTTGCGTCACCGGTCTTACTTTATCTCGATTCGCTTAGAAAGTTACAGGCGCTTGATATTAAGCTTGTCGTGAGCGGACACGGCAATCCGATTCAGCATCCGCGGGTACTCATCGAATCAAGGATCAGTCAACGCTATGAACGGAGCGAGCAGCTGCTGAACGACTGGGCCGACGGCTTGAGTGTGTTCGATTGGTCGATGCGGCTGTACGGGCGGAAGATGCGCCGAGCGATGCCGCTCGTCTTCAGCGAAGTGTTCGCGCGGTTGACATTGCTCGAGGAACGCGGTCATGTCGTCAAGCAGTTAGCCGATGGCAAATGGATTTATGTGAGAGTGGAGGGAGCAATGGAATGAGACATATCGTGATCACGGGTGCGTCGAGCGGCTTTGGTGCCGCTTTGGCGCATTCTTTTTCGGCAGCGGGCTATAAGCTGACGTTAATTGCCAGAAACGAGACACGCCTTCGAGAGCTCGGGACGAAACTGTCTGCAGACTGGATGATCGCGGATGTCGTGACAAGTTACGAGACGCTCGTCGACGATGTCGTACGGAAACATGGACCAATCGACGGTTGGGTCAACAACGCCGGCGTCGGTGAGTTTGACCGGGTCGTTGATCAAACGACGGACGTCATCGAAGAGACGATGCGCTTGAACGCGATCGCACCGATGGTGATGTCGCGTGACTGTGGGCGCCGGATGAAGCGAGGCGGGACGATCATAAACGTCTGCTCGCAAGCTGCCAAAGTGCCGACCCCGAAGTCGGCCGTGTACGCCGGATCGAAAGCAGCGTTGCTCCAGTTTTCAAACGCGCTCCGGCTCGAGCTGAAGCCGGCAGGTGTCCACGTACTGACAGTCAATCCTGGTCCGATCAACACGCCGTTCTTTGACCGGGCTGACAAGACGGGTCGCTATGAACAGAGTGTGCGTCGTATCATGCTCGACCCAGATCAGTTGGCACAGCGGGTCGTCTCAGCGTTTGAACAGTCGAAACGCGAAGTCAACGCCCCGTGGTGGATGGACTTAGGCGGGAAACTGTACGCAATGTGTCCGATTTGGTTCGAACGGTTGGCAAAACGGGGATTTGACAAAAAGTAATAGAAAGAGGGGAAGCACAATGCGGAATTTACAACGATTAGGGCTGCTGTTTGCGCTTGTTTTCCTCAGCGCCTGCGGGACGACGGGAGCAGACCTGGCCCCGACGTTTGACGAGGCGGTTCAAGAGGCTGAGCAAACGACGGTCAACTTTTACTTGTGGGGCGGGGACGACGGCATCAACCGTTACATCGATGACTACGTCGCACCACGCCTGAAAGAGACATACGATATCGAGTTGAATCGCGTCCCGATGGACACGGCCGAATTCATTCGCCAACTGTCACTCGATAAACGTTCGAATCGAGAGGCGGGCACGATCGACCTCATGTGGATCAATGGCGATAATTTTAGAAACGCGGCCGAGGCGGAGCTTCTACAAGGCGACCTGCTCGATAAAATCCCGAACGCAGCACTTTTGAACGAGACCGCGCAAGCGACCGACGCCGGGACGCCGACCGACGGACTCGAGGTGGCGTGGGGCAACGTTCAGTTCGTGCTGCACTATGATGCCGACAAAGTGACGAATCCTCCGGCGACGTTCGAAGAACTGCATCGTTGGACCGAAGCAAATCCAGGCCGTTTCACGTATCCTGAAGTGACAGACTTCACCGGTAACGCGTTCGTCCGCCATCTGCTCTATGCCGAGTACGGGGAAACGATCCGAAGCGATCAAACGATCCCGGATGCATTTTGGGATGAACTCGCGACGTGGTCACCGAATCTGTGGAAACAAGGAGCGACGTATCCGAAGTCACTCGCCCAACTCGACCAACTTTATGCGAAAGGTGACGTGTGGATGACGATGGGATTCAATGAGCGTCGTGCTGAGGCCGAGCGAAACGACGGCGTGTTTCCAGACGGGACGCGTGCACTCGTCCTCGACCATTCAATCGCCTCGACGCATTTTCTCGCGGTCCCGTTCAACGCAAGCAATCCGAACGGTGCCATCGTCGTGATCAATGAATTGTTGTCACCGGAAGCCCAACTCGCCAAACAAGATGCGACGTATTGGGGTGACGGGACATCGCTCGATTTGACGAAGCTTGAACGAGCGGACCGGGAAGCCTTCCTCAAACTGGACACGGGCGTCACGTATCCAGACCCTGAACAACTTGCCGAACGTTCGATTGCCGACTTCGGGCCGAGCGTGATCGATCAAGTTCGTGAAGGATGGTCCCGTGTCGCGAGGTAGCGTCGGCTTGAGCGTCATCGTCTTATTGCTACCGCTCGCCGGTCTTGTATTTCTAGCCGGTGAGACCGCTTCATTCGAATGGACGTCACTTTGGCGCGATGCGGCGTGGCGGGCGAGTTTAGCCGTCACGCTTTACGTGACGCTCGTCTCGACGACGATTTCGCTACTCATCGGGACGTGGTTGGCACGAACGGTCCGGATTCGAGAGGCGGTTTGGCTTTCAGCGCTGCTCAAATTGCCGATGTTCGTGCCGCATGTCGCAGGTGCGTATTTATTTTTGTTGTTGTTCTCGGGCGGTTTTCCGTTTTACGGGCTTGTGGAAGCGAACGAGCGCCATCACTTTGTCGTCATATTGACGTATGTGTGGAAAGAAGTGCCGTTCGTCTTTTTGATGATGCTCGGCACATACGGGCAACTGAATCGCGGCTATCTCGATATGGCGAAGACGCTCCAACTCACACGGTTCGAGCAGTTCAAAGTCGCGGAGTGGCCGTTTTTACTGAAGCCACTCTTGGACTCGTTTTGGATTTTAGTGGCGTTCATCTCGTTCGCTTACGAGGTACCGGCCCTGCTCGGGGTCACATTCCCGGAGCTGCTCGGGGTGCTCGCATACGAACGGCTGACGACAGGGTTGTTTTTAAACGCGAATGAATCCTACGCGGTCGCACTCGTTTGGACACTATTGATCTCAGTCGGGGCTTTTGTATCGTATCTCGTTACGGCCAAACGAAGACGCCGGATTGAAAAAGGGGTGAGGCGATGAGTCGGGTCCTTATCATCAGTTTCATCTTGTTCCCGTTTCTCGGCTTACTCTTCGGTTTGCCTTCTCCGATCCGATTGGATGAAGTGCTCATGAACACGGTGTTCTACGTCATCAGTTTGGCCGTCATCAATGTCTGGCTCGGTCTCGGGACAGCGTGGTGGCTGATTTTTACAGAGTCGAGATGGCGGACACTCGTCGAGTGGCTCGTCTTTATCCCGTTGTTCATTCCGGTCATGGCGAGTATGTTCGGTATGTACATCGTGCTCGCGAACGTCGGGCTCGTCGGGACTTATGCCGGTGTCTTGCTCGTCTTGCTCGTCTCGACGCTCCCGTACTCGATCCGGCTCGCCTACAATGCGATGTATGTGATCGGACGCCCGCTCCTTGAGCAGACGATGACACTGCCGCCGCTGCCTCGATTTAGCATGGTGCTGTTTCCTTTGTTGGCGGCGACGATGCGGGCGATCGTCTTGTTCTCGACGGTCATCGTTCTCGGTCAGTTCGTGCTCGTGCAATTGATCGGTGCGGGGCTCATCCCGACCGTCACGACACAACTGTATCAATCGTATGCGGGAAATGACGTTTCATTGGCACTACAAAACACGTGGGTCCTCATCTTGTTGCCGGTCTTGTTGTATATCGGTCTCGGAGGATTGTTTCGCGTAGCGGTACGAATTATGAAGGAGCGGTTAAGATGAGTTTAGTCGTTACGGGAATACAAAAAAACTTTAAACAACGCGACGTGTTGAACGGGGTCGACCTGATCGTTGACAAGAAAGAGATCCATGCGCTTGTCGGGGTGAGCGGGTCCGGGAAGTCGACGTTGCTACGGATTATCGCCGGACTTGAGACGGCAGACACGGGGACGGTGACGTGGGACGGAGAGCCGCTCCTCGGGACGCCTCCTCACAAGCGGCGCATCACGATGCTGTCACAATCACCGCTTCTGTTCCCGCATTTGTCGGTCGGGGAGAACGTGACGCTCGCGACTCAAAATCGGTCACGGGAGCAGGCAGAGGCGTGGCTTGCCCGTGTCCGCCTTCCGGGCCGATATGACGATGACATCCACGAACTTTCCGGAGGCGAGCAACAGCGTGTCAGTTTTGCCCGTGCCCTTGCGGCCGAGCCGCGGCTCATTTTGTTAGATGAGCCGTTCACGAATCTCGATCCGGATTTGAAATACGAGTTGCAGCGGCTGATCCGGGACCTCGTCCAACAACTCGAGTTGACGGCGCTGCTCGTGACCCACGACCGGGAAGAAGCGATGCTCGTCGCCGATCGGGTGACGTTGCTCGAGGACGGAGAAGTCCTAGCGACGGGGACGCCAGGCGAACTTTACGAGACTGAGCCCGCGTTTGGAGACTTTATCGAGCTTTCAGGTTCGTCTTATCCGGCGACGATGATGGAAGTGACGAAACAAGCAGGCGAACCGGTCGTACTCGTCCGACAGTTGAATCGCTTCGGCAATCGGCTAGGCGAGTATCGCCTAGCGACCGGTACGTACGTCATTCTCCCCCGGGATGAATCGTTTCAGATCGGGGAAACCTACTATTTGCGGAAGAAAAAAGGAGTGGTTTGATGCTAGACACGTATGGAAGCCGCTGGGTTCGTCCCATCGTTGAACGAGGGGCCGACCGGCTTCTAAAATGGAATTTCACACCGAACGAAGTGACAATCCTTGGAGGGATCATTGGAATCTCGGTCGGGTTCTTTATTTATAACGACATGCTTTGGACAGCGGTCGCCCTGCTTTGGTTATCGGGTCTTCTCGATGTCATTGACGGGACGATGGCGCGCCGCTCTCGGAAGACGGGGTTTGGCACAGTGCTCGACCTCGTCTTCGATCGCATCGTCGAGATCTCGGTCGTCGTCGCGCTGGCGCTTCGTTATCCTGAGCACATGCCGGTCTTTCTCTTCTTGCTCGGATCCTTCGTCGTTGCGATGACGCTGTTTCTCGCCGTCGGAGCCAGCAGTTCAAAACGTTCTGAGAAATCATTTTATTATCAACCGGGTCTCCTTGAACGGACGGAGTGCTTCATCTTGTTCACGCTCATGATTTTGTTCCCGTCGTGGATCGGGGTCGTCGCGACGCTGTTCCTCATCCTTGAAGTGTTCACGATCAGCCAGCGCCTGTTGGAAGCACGGCGGATTTTACGATGAAGCCGCGGCTCGTCCTAGTCGGGCTCGGTCACGGGCAACTCGAAATTTTAGCGCGGATCGAACAGTTGCGTGAACGGTACGAGGTCAGTTATGTCGGACTTGAGGAAACGATTTATACCGGGGCGTTCCCCCAAGTGATCGCAAATGAGATGGCTTCGGCAGTCGTCAACTTGCGACCGGACGTCACACCGGTCGCGAGCAGACTCATCTCGCTCGACCCGGTCAAACGAATCATCGAGACCGATCGAGGTATGATCGCTTATGATCACCTCGTGCTCGCGACAGGTGCGCAGAGCCGAGGGATCGGAACGGGCTTGAAACCGATGACGGACGTAGCGATCGAACATATTCAAGCGAGCCGTGCGGTCACGATCGTCGGAGGGGGCAAAGCTGGCGTCGAGCTCGCTTTCGCTTGCGTGAGGTCGAAGCAACACGTCACGCTCTATGCGAAGCAGATTTTGCCCGACTTGCCGAACCGGGTCGGCCGTCATATTGCCCGTCGTCTCGTTGCAAGCGGGGTGACGCTGATCGCGCAACAGTATGAGGGTGGGGACGCGCCAGACGGTCTTGTCCTTGACGCGACTGGAGTCGTGCCGGTCGAGTGGTGGCACCGCTCAGGCCTTGCCGAGGAGGGGTCGTTTATTCCGACCGACGCTTATTTGCGTCACGCGACGTATCAAGATATTTACATCACCGGGGATATGGCAATGGGCTTGAACGGAGGCGTCGACGCGGTCCGATCGGGCCGTCACGTCGCGTCGGCGCTCCTCGGTGACCAAAAGCCATATAAACAGCGGACGTCGCTCAATATTTTATTGACGACTCCGGGACACGCCTTACTCACGTTTGGGCGCTTGACGTGGCACGGCCGGTGTTCGTATTGGATCAAGCGTCAAATCGACAGGCGCTACATGCAGAAATTCACGCACTAAAAAAGACGACCGCGGTCGTCTTTTGATTAGGCGTTCAACGTGTCGAGGAACGACCGAATTTGCATTTCCGTCTTCGCATGCGCCGAATGAAGGTGTTCTTGTTTGACGCCTTCTTTATAGAAGAGCAGTGACGGGATGCCACGGACTTCCTGCGTGTCAGACAGTTCAGGCAGTTCGTCGCGATCGACGACGTACCAGTTGAATTGCGGGTAGTCTTTGACGAGTTCGTCGACGTACATGTCGAGGCGGCGGCAGTCTGGGCACCAAGACGTCGTGAAGATGACCATTCCTTTATCTTGAATGGCAGTTTGGAATTGTTGTTCAGATTGTATTGGTTTCATGATTGATCACTCCTTTCTCTCATTGTCTGTGTCTTCGGTGCGCCCGTCAACCGATTGACATTCTCGGACTTACAAGAGATTGTGCTACACTTAAAAAAACTGAACTGCAAGGGAATGGTGATGGTTATGGCGTTACGTCATGCACTACTCGGGTTGTTGACCCATCAGCCTGCGACCGGCTACGCCTTGAACGCGACGTTCAAAGCGCAAATGATCCACTTTTGGCACGCCCATCATACACAGATTTATCGGGAACTGTTAAAGATGGAAGACGAGCACCTCGTTTCGTCAGAGCATGTGACCCAACATGATCTTCCCGATAAGAAGATCTATTCGATCACAGCGGCGGGACGTCAAGAGTTGATTGACTGGCTCAGACAACCGACGTCGTTTCAGCCGAAGATGAAAGATGAGAACCTGTTGCGCGTCAGCCTGCTGCAACTGCTTCCGCTCGACGAGGCGATCCGTTACGTCGAGGAGACGAAAACGCATCATGAACAAGTCGCACATCAAATTCGTGCGTTCCAAGCAGCCCATCAATCGGAAGCGGACACGCTCGGGTACTTATTGACGAGTGAATATGCGATCCGCATGATGGAAAACTATGCCGATTGGGCCGATTGGGCGATCGAACAAATGAAACAGCGCGGTACACATACGACCTGACGTTCAGGTCGTATGTTTTGTATACGGATGAATCGGCAGACGAGCCAGCAGTTTATCGAGTGCACGCTCATTGATGTCACCATGATACGCGTCAATCGTCTGCTGCAACTGCTCGACAGAAGAAGCGCCAGGCAAGACGACGGCACACGTCCGTTTCGCAGCAGCGAGCGCATACGCTTGAATCGGGTGTGGCAACGTCGACAGGAGGTTGCGTAACTCGGGTTCGCTCCAAGACTCGAAGCCCTTAGCGCTCAAGCGATCGGACCATTCATCGGTCAACAACCCTTTAGCGAGCGGTCCCCGACCGACGAGCGGAACGTCTTGCCCGAGCGATTCGATGCGGCGGTCGAGCAGTGAGTACGGTGTCATCAAGACATCGAGCCCCCCGTGCTCAAGCCAGTAGCGGATCACGTTCGGACGAATCGAGGAGAGTCCGATTTGACGGATGACCCCGGCCTGCTTTTGTCGGCGCATGAAATCGATCGTCGCGTCAAGGTCGTCTTCCATCGTTCCACCATGTACGTAATACAAGTCTAAGTAATCCGTCTGTAGTCGTTCGAGAGAACCGTGAAGCGCCTGTTCTAAATAAGAAGGGGCTGGGTTCCAGCGCATTCCGTCTTCGGTCCATTCATTTCCACCTTTGCTCGTCAAAAACAAGTCGTCCCGCCGACCGGCGAACGTCTCACCGACGAGACGTTCGACATCGTGACGGTCATAGACGTCAGCCGTGTCAAAATGACGGATCCCTGACGCATAAGCCGCTTCGAGAATCTGTCGGCCCTCATCGTCTCCTTGTTTTAAAATCGACATCGTTCCTAGTCCAAGTTCTGCCATCGATAATTCCTCCTTGTTCCGTCCATTGATTTGACTCATAATTACAGTATATAAGAAAACGTGAGGAGTACATAACCATGGAAGAGAAAACGATTGAACGGGAAGTCATCTATCAAGGGAAGATTTTCGATGTCGAGAAGCATGTCGTCGCGCTCCCGAACGGAGGAACGTCGGTCCGAGAGCTTGTGTATCATAATGGGGCCGTCGCGGTATTATTGATCGATGAGGACGACAAGATCGTTCTCGTCGAGCAATACCGGAAAGCGTTCGAATCGATGTCACTCGAGATTCCGGCCGGTAAACTCGAGGTCGGAGAAGAGCCGCTCGCGAGCGCGAAGCGTGAACTTGAGGAAGAGACCGGTTATAAAGCTGAGTCGCTTGAAAAGATATTCTCGTTTTACGGTGCACCCGGATTTTGCAGCGAACGCGTCGACGTGTTCGTCGCCAAAGGTTTGACGGCGGGAGCGATGAACCTAGACGAGGATGAATTTTTACAAGTCGAGCGTTACACGTTCGAAGAAGCGAGCGAACTTTTAGCGAGCGGGCGGATCACCGATGCCAAGACGATTATGGCGATTCAGTGGTGGCAATTGTCTAAATTGAAATAATTCTAATCTGAAGTAGGTTGTGATAAACTTACATAGTAATAATTTTAATTTGAAAAAACGACGGAATTTCGGTATGCTTTGAATAGTGAATTATGTAAAGAGGGGGCGCCTTATGGAAACGCGAATTGAACGGATCAAACAGCAATTGAGCGCCAAAGGATATAAATTGACACCGCAACGAGAATCAACGGTCCGTATCTTGCTTGAGAACGAGACGGACCATCTAAGTGCAGAGAACGTGTTCATGCTCGTCAAGAGTATCGCACCCGAAATCGGTCTCGCGACCGTGTACCGGACACTCGAACTGTTGACCGAGCTCGGCGTCGTCGACAAAGTCAACTTCGGTGACGGTGTCGCCCGGTTCGACCTCAGACCAGAAGGGGCGAACCATTCGCACCATCACCTCGTCTGCGTCGAGTGTGGATCAGTCGAAGAGATTATGGAAGACCTGCTCGTCGACGTCGAGAAGAAAGTCGAGAGCAAGTATGAATTTTTAATCAAAGACCATCGTTTGACGTTCCATGGCATATGTAAAGTGTGCCAAGCGAAAGGCGTCACGCTCGAAGGGCATAAAGCCGTCATTAACGGTTAACGAAACAAAGGAGGACAAGCCGAGCGGCTTGTCCTCCTTTCTGTTCATCATGCCGTCAAATCGTCAGTTCGATTTTGTTTCGTTCTGGATCGTGGACGACGCTCTCATAATAGCCGTCCCCGGTCAGGCGCGGTCCATCGACGAGTTCATAGCCATCAGCCTGCAAGCGCGCCGTCAATTCGTCGACGGCCTCGGCGCTGCCTAGCGCGAACGCCACATGCGCCCAGCCGAGTGTCGGCATCGCTTCGCTTTGGATGTCGGATCGGCACATTAGCTCAAGTCGGCACGCTGATTCCGGAAACGTTAAAAAATACGATGTGAACTGTTTGTGCCGATTCGTGTATTTGTCGTTGGCGCTGGCACCAAAATACGTCTCATAAAAGTGGCGCATCCGTTCGAGGTCGTGGACCCATACGGCAACGTGTTCGATGTTCATCGTCATCACTCCTTTTCAACTACGTTCATCTTACCAGTGATGCAGCGGGATTGTCAGTCGATTTCCTGGAGAAAACGGGCGTGAAATCGATGACAAAAAACTGTCAAAAAAACTTACAAAAAAATGAGGTCAGACGTCTTCACAACGGTTTACATAAGTGATATGATGTAAGCGTATTCAGGTGTAGCGAGGAAGGAGGGGGATGTCATGCGTTCGCAAGTCGAGTCGTTTTTACAATATATGACGGTTGAGAAAAGAATGTCCACCAACACGAGACAAGCCTATGCGAGCGATTTGACCCAGTACTTATCGACACTAACCCAACTTGGGGTGACCGAGTGGAATGAAGTCACGCGCTCACATATCGTCAAGCATTTAGAGGAACTGTCGCAAGCGGGTCGGGCCGCCTCGTCACTGCGACGAGCCGTCAGTTCGATTCGCACGTTTCATCACCATCTGAAGATGAGCGGCGGCGCCTCGACCGATCCGGCACTTTATTTAGAGACGCCGAAAGCGGAGCGGCATCTGCCGGACACGTGGTCGCAAGACGAAGTCGAGCGGTTGCTCGATAGCGTCCCGACGAACGATCCGCTCGCGCTTCGGGATCGTGCCATGCTCGAACTGCTCTACGGGACAGGCATGCGCGTCAGCGAACTTCTCGGTCTTGATTTGGATGATTTACAGTTTGAACTGGGGTATTTACAGTGTGAAGGCAAAGGCGAGAGCGCCCGGATCATTCCGGTGTCGTCGGTCGCCCAAAATTTTGTCGAACGTTACATCCAGCAAGCGCGAAACGGCCTCGGTGGTCGGGAGACCGAGGCGTTGTTCTTGAACGGACGTGGCGGTCGGCTTAGCCGCCAAGGCTTTTGGAAGATCATCAAGCGACGGGCGAAAGACGCCGGTATCCCGAAAGAGATCACACCGCACGTGCTGCGTCACTCGTTCGCGACGCACTTGCTCGAGAATGGTGCCGATCTGCGCGCCATCCAGCAAATGCTCGGCCATGCCGATCTCTCCACTACTCAAATCTACACACATGTCAACAAGGCGCGGCTCCACGATGTGTACCGTAAGCATCACCCGCGGGCCTAGACACTTAAAGGAGGAACTTTTGTGAAGAAATTTAAACGTATATTCTTAGTCGTCATGGACTCAGTCGGGATCGGGGAAGCCCCAGATGCCGACCAGTTCGGAGACGTCGGTTCAGACACGTTAGGTCACATCGCTCGTGCGCATGGCGGCTTGAACATGCCGAACATGGGCAAGCTCGGATTAGCGAACATTAAACCGATCGAAGGCATCGAACCGTCAAGCGCGCCGAGCGCGTTCGGCCGGATGGAAGAAATTTCGGCCGGGAAAGATACGATGACTGGTCATTGGGAAATCATGGGTCTCCACATCGATACGCCGTTCCGTGTGTTCGAGGAATTCCCGGACGATTTGATCAACCGGCTTAAAGAGTTCAGTGGACGCGACATCATCGGCAACAAGCCGGCGTCAGGAACGGAAATTTTAGACGAGCTCGGTGAAGAGCATGTCGCGACAGGTGCGTTGATCGTCTATACGTCGGCCGACTCGGTGCTTCAAATCGCGGCCCACGAAGAAGTCGTCCCGCTCGAAGAACTGTACCGCATCTGCGAATACGCGCGCGACATTACGCGCGAAGATCCGTACATGCTCGGACGGATCATCGCCCGGCCGTTCCTCGGAACGCCTGGTGCTTGGGTCCGGACGTCAAACCGTCACGACTATGCGCTCAAACCGTTCGGCAAGACGGTCATGAACACGCTCGAAACAGCTGGTAAAGACGTGATTGCCCTCGGGAAGATCAGTGATATCTATGACGGAGAAGGCGTGACGAAAGCGGTCCGTACGAAGTCAAATACGGACGGAATGGACAAACTCGTCGCTTCGCTTGATGAGGAGTTCGAAGGGCTCTGCTTCTTGAACCTCGTCGACTTTGACGCATTGTTCGGCCATCGCCGGGATCCGGAAGGATATGCGGTCGCGCTCGAAGAGTATGACGCCCGTCTTCCTGAAGTGTTTGCTCGCTTGCGTGAAGACGACTTGCTGATCATCACGGCCGACCACGGTAACGATCCGACGGCACCAGGGACGGACCATACGCGGGAATATGTCCCGCTCATCGTCCATCACCACGGTTCGACTGCGGTCGACCTCGGCGTTCGCGCTACGTTCGCAGATATCGGCGCCACGGTGGCGGATAACTTTGACGTCGACGCACCAGCAATCGGAAACAGTTTCTTAAACGAAATTTGAGGAGGCACTACACATGGTAAATTGGAACGAAACAAAAGCATTTTTACAGGAACGCATGAACGGAACGCCAGAAATCGGACTCATTCTCGGATCGGGTCTTGGCGTGCTCGCCGACGAGATCGAGAATCCGGTCGCGATTCCTTACGAAGATATTCCGCACTTCCCGGTCTCGACAGTCGAAGGCCATGCCGGACAGCTCGTCTTTGGTGACCTTGAAGGGAAACGTGTCGTTGCGATGCAAGGACGGTTCCATTTCTATGAAGGATATTCGATGGAACAAGTCACGTTCCCGGTCCGTGTCCTCAAATTGATCGGTGTCGAGACGCTCATCGTCACGAACGCCGCTGGTGCTTGCAACGAGGCGTTCAACCCGGGCGACTTGATGATCATCACGGACCATATCAATTTCTTCGGCACGAGCCCGCTCATCGGCAAGAACGCGAGCGACTTCGGGACACGCTTCCCGGACATGTCAGAGGCGTATGACAAACAACTCGTCGCGTTGACAGAGCGGGTCGCGTCAGACCTCGGTCTCAAGATTCAAAAAGGCGTTTACTTCGGGAACACCGGTCCGACATACGAGACACCGGCTGAAGTCAAGATGGCCCGTCTGCTCGGCGGCGACGTCGTCGGCATGTCGACCGTACCAGAAGTCATCGTGGCTCGTCACTCAGACATGCGTGTCCTCGGAATTTCGTGCGTCTCGAACATGGCCGCAGGTATCCTTGACCAACCGCTCAACCACGAAGAAGTCATCGAGACGACAGAGCGCGTCCGCCAAGACTTCCTTTCACTCGTACGTGGCACGATTAAAAGCATGTGACTAAAACAATTCTAGGAGGACAAAACTTATGCGTATGGTCGACTTGATTTTGAAAAAACGTAACGGTGGAGAATTAAACGAACAGGAGATCCGCTACGTCGTGGAAGGCTTCACGAATGAGACGATTCCAGACTATCAAATGTCTGCTTTGTCGATGGCGATTTATTTCAACGGCATGACCGAGAAAGAGACGGCGGCGTTGACGATGGAAATGGTCAAGTCAGGTGACGTCATCGACCTTTCTAAAATTAAAGGGAAAAAAGTCGATAAGCACTCAACAGGTGGCGTCGGCGACAAGATCAGTTTGATCGTCGCCCCACTCGTCGCCTCGATCGGTATCCCGGTCGCTAAAATGAGCGGGCGCGGGCTCGGTCATACAGGTGGGACGATCGACAAGCTCGAATCATTCCCAGGGTTCAACGTCGAGCTGACGGAAGCGCAGTTCACGAAGCAAGTGAACGACATCAAGATGTCGATCATCGGGCAGACGGGCAACTTGACGCCGGCCGACAAACGTCTTTACGCGCTCCGCGACGTGACGGCGACGGTCGAGTCGATCCCGCTCATCGCGAGCTCGATCATGTCGAAGAAGATCGCTGCCGGTGCCGACAGCATCGTCCTCGACGTCAAGACAGGCTCTGGTGCGTTCATGAAGTCGTTCGACGACGCGAAAGCACTCGCTGAAGAGATGGTCGCCATCGGGAAGAACGTCGGTCGCAAGACGATCGCCGTCATCACCGATATGGACCAACCGCTCGGCTTTGAGATCGGGAACGCGAACGAAGTGAAAGAGGCGATTGAAGTATTGTCTGGGAAAGACGTCAAAGACTTGAAAACGATCGCACTCACGATCGCCGGTCATATGGCCGTCCTCGGTGAATTTTATAAGACGTTTGACGAAGCATACGCCGATCTTGAACGCCGGATGTCCGACGGTCACGCGCTTGAAGTGTTCCGTCAGTTCGTCGCGGCACAAGGTGGGGACGCCTCACTCGTCGATGATGTGACTAAATTCCCGCAAGCGAAATTTGAGACGACGTTCGTCGCGAAGACAGCCGGTTACGTCGAATCGATCATCGCGGACGAGGTCGGTGTCGCAGCGATGCTCCTCGGAGCGGGACGGGCAACGAAGGACGACTTGATCGACTTCGCGGCCGGTATCACGCTCGAGAAGAAAGTCGGCGACAAAGTCGAGGCGGGTGACGTCATCGCGGTCCTTCGTTCAAACATCGAAGACATGTCTTCGGCACTTGAACGCATGGATCATGCTTACACGATCGGCGCCACTCAACCAGAGGCACGTCCGCTCGTCCACGCGGTCATCCAGTAAGTCAGAACGTCTGTTTCCACAAAACAGTGGAGGCAGACGTCTTTTTTTGATAAGATGGGTAATGTGAGTGATTATTGACTATATGAACATAAAAGGGGTATTTCCATATGAAAAAAGGATCAATGAAATTAGAGAACGGTGAAATGATTGAATTTGATTTATTCCATGACGCAGCACCGATCACGGTCGACAACTTCGAAGAGCTCGCGAACCGCGGCTTCTACGACGGATTGACGTTCCACCGTGTCATCCCAGGCTTCGTCAGTCAAGGCGGATGCCCGGACGGAACAGGTATGGGCGGTTCAGGTAAAACGATTCCTTGTGAGACGTCGACTTCGTTCCCGTACAAACATGAAGCCGGCTCGCTTTCGATGGCACACGCCGGGCGCAACACGGGCTCATCACAGTTCTTCATCGTCCATGCGCCACAACCGCACCTTGATGGGGTTCATACTGTGTTCGGTAAAGTGACGTCAGGTCTTGAGCATGCGGTCAAACTTCGCCAAGGCACGAAGATGGCTGAAGTCAAAGTTTGGGATGAGAATTGATTTCTGCCTAAACGTTATGGCACAATGAGCCATGTCTCTCACGTGTTCACTTCGTGAAACATGTCTGACTAAAGGTGGTGAGACCAGCCATGCTGGTGAAGTATAAACAATCGCACGAGAAGACGGCAATGGGGCTGCTCGCATTTGCATGTAGCGACAAGTCTCCGCTCGCCCTTCTCGAACTCGTACGGTCTTACGAGGAAGACGCTTCGAAGTTCCTCTACTTGTGGAAAGTCGAAGAAGACTTCGTCGGGATCATCGGGATGGAACAGCTTGAGACGACGATGTGCATCCACCATATCGCCTTGTCGCCTTCGTTCCGTGGCGAGAAACGTTCATATGAACTGCTCGATGAGACACGGAACTTGTTACCGTTCGACTTGACACTTGTCGGTCACGGGAAGACGAGCGACTTGCTCGATAAATGGAATCAAGTCTCGATATAAAAAGCTAGGCTCAGCGCCTAGCTTTTTGTCGTTGTTCTAGCGCGAGCAGACGCTCTTTAACGACGGGCGTCCGGTCACGGTGGATATGTTTATGGACGAGCTCGTCGAAAGTCAGGGAGGTCGGCTCGAACGTGGGTTTCAACCGGTCGATTTGTCGGCGTGTCGGCTCGTCTAGCGGGAGTGTGTCCGGGAGCGGCCAACGTTCCAAGTCACGTGTGAACGCCTCCATGTCGATGCCGAGCGGTTCAAGGGCGCTTGCGGCCAAAGGAAGCTTTTGCTTCAACGCAGCGACGCTCTTGACGGCCCCGGCCGTGTTGCCCCGACGGAAGTGATAGTGGGCGACGGCGTACTGGATCAAGACGGCATAGCCGAGATGTTCGCGGTTCCCATCCTGCCACGCCTCTTCGAGCACCTCGTGGCACTCGAAATAATCGGCATGACATTCAAACAGCAACGTATACTGATAAAAAGGGGTAAGCATCAATTTTCTCCTTTCGTGGTCACTGTACTACAAAACATGTTATACTAAAGCGCAAAAATGTTAAATGGCAGGTGTCTCTATGGAAGCGTATAACGTCAAAATCGATACGTTCGAAGGCCCGCTCGACTTGTTGCTCCACTTGATCGGCAAGATGGAGCTCGATATCGCCGACATCTCTGTTTCGGAAGTCACGGACCAGTATGTCGCCTTTATCCGGACGATGCAAAAGTTTGAGCTCGATGTGGCCAGTGAATATTTGGTCATGGCGGCGACGTTGCTCCAATTAAAGAGCAAACAACTGTTGCCACCGGTCCCGATCGAGGACGATGAGATTCCGGATTTCGGCGAAGAGCCGACTCGGGAAGGGTTGATTCGACAGTTGATTGAATACAAAGCTTATAAAGAAGCGGTCGTCTTCATGCGTGAGCAAGAAGAGCAACGGCTCGAACTATATAGCCGTCCCGGCGAAGATTTGACACGGTACATGTCTGAACTGGTCCAACCTTACGATGGGCCGCTCAACTTTTCGGATTTGTTGCACGCCTATTCAAAGATGGTCGAGCGGAAGCGTTGGAAAGAACGGCGTAAAAAGACGATCAAGCGGGAAGAGCGGACGCTCGAACAGCAGATGACCCGTCTGCATGAACATGTGTCGGCGAACCGGAACACGTCGTTCTTTGCATTCTTCGAAGAACGGCCGGACGTGTCCGACCTTGTCGTCACGTTCATGGCGCTGCTTGAGTTGATTAAGTTACGAGTCGTCACGACAAAGCAAGTCGACCGAGATATTCACATTTCGTTTGTCGAAGCGTCAAAGGAAAGGGATGAAGCCGTTGTTGTCTTATGAAACGATCATTGAAAGCCTATTGTTTGTCGTCGGAGAAGAGGGCATGGAAGTCCGGGCGCTAGCAGACACGCTCGATATTTCTGAGGCCGCTGCCCGCGAACAATTGAATAAGCTCGAGGCGTCGTTCACGGACTCGGGGCGCCCGTTTCAATTGATCGAATCGGGCGGTGTGTATAAGCTCGTGACGATCCCGGACGTGTCCGAGTACATTCAACGGTATGTCGGGACGATGGCCGAACAGGCGCTGTCTCGTGCGGCCATGGAGACGCTCGTCATCATCGCCTACAAGCAGCCGGTCACACGGGCCGATATCGAGGAAGTCCGTGGTGTCAAAGTCGAACGCGTCATTCATACGTTGTTGTCAAAAGGGCTGATTGAATCAGCCGGCCGGGCGAAGACGATCGGGCGCGCGAAACTGTACCGGACGACCGAGCATTTCCTTGACCATTTCGGATTCAATTCACTCGAGGAGTTGCCACCATTAACGTTTGTTGACGAGCTGGCAGACGAAGGCGATCTGTTCTTCGGCCAGCCAGCTTCGATTACGGAAGATAGATTGGAGAATGATTAAATGGAACGTTTACAAAAAGTGATTGCCCAAGCGGGTATCGCCTCACGGCGTAAAGCCGAAGAAATGATTTTAGACGGACGGGTTCGCATTAACGGCAAAGTCGTTCGTGAACTCGGGACGAAAGTCGGACCGAAGTCGGAGATTGAAGTCGACGGCGTCAAAATTGAACAGGAAGAACACGTCTACTACGTGCTCTACAAACCGAGCGGCTACGTGTCGACGGTCGACGATGATAAAGGACGCAAAGTCGTTACCGATCTCGTTCCACCAGGGTCACGCGTTTTCCCGGTCGGTCGTCTCGATTACAATACGACGGGACTCATCATCTTGACGAACGACGGAGAGTTCTCGAACATGATGACTCATCCGAAGTTCAAAATCCCGAAACGTTACGTCGCGAAAGTGAAAAACATCCCTTCGTATATCGCCATCAAGCAGCTCGAGTCAGGCTTAGAGCTCGATGACGGTTATAAGACGGGCAGCGCGAAAGTCAGAATGAAGACAGTCGACCATAAGAAGAACTCGGCGATTCTTGAAATCGTCATCTCGGAAGGGCACAACCGTCAGATTCGCCGCATGCTCGAAGCAGTCGGTTCGGAAGTCATCAAACTGAAGCGCGAACAGTTCGGTTTCTTGACGCTCGATGGACTCACGACAGGCGACTGGCGCGAGTTGTCACGCAAGGAAGTGAGCAAGCTCCGTGAGCTAGCGAACCCGGTCGTGCCAAATGAACCACGAGGCAAGAAAAAGAAAAAATAACAAGCTAAAAATCGTCCTTACACAGGATGATTTTTTCTTTTGTGGAGATTCTGTGACAAAAAGATGAAAAAAGTCTGTTAATGTGCGTTATCGTTGTTTTTTCAGTACAATAGCAACTGAAGGATGGTGTGAAATCATGACGAAAGAGACAAAACAAGGCGATCGGATGAATCAAGCGATGGCCCATAAGAAAAAACGGTCATTTTGGCGCCTCATGATTATGACGATGGTGCTGTTTGCCGGTGCGGTCGTCATCATGCAATTGATCGAGCAGGCCGGGAATGATGGCCGGGTCGAGGCCGGAGACGACGCGCCGAACTTTAAACTCGTCAGTCTTGACGGGGCGACGATGGTCGAGCGCGAAACGTATGATGGGAAAGGGATGCTGTTAAATTTTTGGGGTACGTTCTGTGAACCGTGCGAGAAAGAGATGCCGGTCGTACAAGACAACTATGCCACGCTTCAAAATATGGGCGTGGACTTTTGGGCCGTGAACGTCGGTGAGACGCCGCTGCGGGTCGACAACTTTATCAATGACCTCGGCGTCGAGCTCGACTATCCGATCTTGATGGATACACGTAGCGAAGTCGAGAAGGCGTACGGCATTTATAACTTACCGGTGACGTTTGTCATCGATGCCGACGGAAAAGTCATTGAAAAGTATGAAGGTGAACTCACGAAAGAGAAACTGTTAGAGTTAGCCGAGAAGTCATTGTAAGCGAACGGGGGGCGCACACATGCTAGATATGAAGTACGACGGCGCCGATTTACGGTCGAAGCGTCGTCCGAGATCTTGGATTGACCGTGCCTGGAGTTTCTTTGCATCGGTCAAAGTCGGTCTTTGGTTGATTGGACTCATTATCGTCGGCTCTGCGGTCGGGACGACTTTTCCACAAGAGATGTATATTCCGCAACAATTGCCGGCGAGTCAATACTACACCGAAGAATATGGTACGCCAGGAACGATTTATTACACGTTAGGATTCCATAACTTATATACGTCGTGGTGGTACATCACGTTGATCGTGATGCTGACGTTGTCACTGATCGTCGTCTCGATCGATCGATTCTTTCCCCTGTATAAAGCGTTGAAATATCAACCGGTCCGACGCACCGACCGCTTCATGCGCGGGCAACGCTTGATCGGTGAAGGTAAAGGAACGGACGAACAGATCGACGCGCTCGGTGAGGCATTGAAGTCTAAGCGTTACCAGGTGAAACGCGACGGCGATGCATTACTCGCCGAAAAGTATCGGTTTGGTCGTTGGGGCCCATACATCAACCACATCGGGCTTGTCATCTTCTTTATCGGGGCGATGCTCCGCGTCTTCCCGGCATTTCACACCGATACGCTCGAATGGGTACGGGAAGGCGAGACGGTGGCGCTCGAGGCGACCGACGACACGTATTACCTTCGCAACGATCAGTTCATCCTCGAGATGTATGATCCAGAAAATAATCCGGAGGACGCCAAGTTCGCCGAGGCGATTGAAAAAGCCGGGGCTGTCCCGAAAAACTATGAGACGGAACTGACACTGTTCAAGAAGACCGGGACGAACGAGGACGGATCGCCGCAACTCGAGGAAGTCGAAACCGGTTCGACGAAAGTGAACCATCCGTTCAAATTCGATCAGTACGAAGTGTATCAGGAGCAGTATTCAAGCCGACCCGAGTTTTTGTCGATGTCGTTTAACGTCGGTGACAAACAGACAGGTGACGTGTACGGGCCGTTCACGGTTGATTTGACGGACCCTGAGACGACGTACGATCTCGGTGAGGTCACGGTGACGCTCAACGACTTATATCCGGACTTTGAAGTTCGAAATGGGCAACCGGATACGAAGTCACCACGGGCGTTGAACCCTGCCTTCTTCTTAGCAGTCGAAAACCCGGATGGGACGACCGAATCGAACTTGATTGGGATTCGACTGAACGTTGCCGATGAAGACAATCGTTACGCGATCCAGTTCGCAGGAACGGAAATGGCGAGTACGAGCGGACTTCGGGTCAAGAGCGACTCGACGTATCCGATTTTAATTGTCGGTGGGACGATCTTCATGATCGGGATCGTCATGGGGATGTATTGGCCGCACCGCCGGGTCTGGATTCGACGTCATAACGAGACGGACGTGCTCGTGGCTGGATTCACGAACAAGAACCCGTCGTCGCTTCACCGTGAGATCACACCGCTCCTAGAAAAAAATGGGCTGCCGATTTGGGAAGACCAGGCTCGGTTCGAACAAAAGGCAGACATCGACTCAACTAAAGAAAGAGGGGAATCATAATGGAGTGGATTCAGTGGAGCAGCCGCCTGCTCTTGATCGCGTTCATTCTTTACGCCGTGGCGACCGTGTTGTTCACAATCGCGGTCAGCGGCATGCGCAAAGACCGAAACGTCAACCGGATCGCTTACGGTAAGTATGCGTTCACGCTAGCCGTCATCGGCTTTGTCGCCCAAACGGGATATTTTATCATGCGTTGGATCGGGGTCGGCTACGCGCCGGTCTCTAACCTTTACGAGTACACGACATTCTTTGGGATGATGATGGTGCTCGGTTTCCTTGTCGTCTATGGGATTTATAAAAACGATGTGCTCGGCTTGTTCGCCATGCCGGTGGCGCTTCTCGTTATCGCGTTCGCATCGATGTTCTCAAGCGAAGTGGCACCGCTCATTCCGGCACTGAACAGTGTCTGGTTGAAAATTCACGTCACGACGGCCGCGCTCGGTCAAGGGATTCTCGCCATCAGTTTCGCCTCAGGTCTCATCTTCTTGCTCAACGAGACGTCGATGCGCGAACGATCGAAATCGCGCACATGGCTAGAAGTGACGATGTTCGTCCTCATGTGCACGCTCGGCTTCATCCTCGTATCGATGCTGTTTAAAGCAATCGGTGCCGGCGGTGTCGTCGAATTTACGAATGACCGCGGTACGCAAGAGTCGTACGAATATTTCATGCCGATCTTGTTCGTACCGGAAGGCGCACAACTGTTATCAGGTGCGAGTGGACTATCGCTCGAATTGCCGACGTTCATCAACACGTTGAAGTTGAACACGTTGCTCTGGTCGATTATCGCTGGCGCCGTCATTTACCTTGTGCTCCGGTTCGTCGTCTTACGCAAACGTATTGCGGAAGCGTTGCAACCGCTCGCGAAGAAAGTCGATCTTGACCTCGCGGACGAGATCAGCTACCGTTCGATTGCGATCGGATTGCCGGTCTTCATCCTCGGTGGGCTCATCTTCGCCATGATTTGGGCGCAGATTGCCTGGAACCGTTTCTGGGGCTGGGACCCGAAAGAAGTATGGGCGCTCATCACGATGCTCATCTATATTTATTACTTGCATATGCGCATCCAGCGGGGCTGGACGGGGACGAAAGCAGCATGGCTCTGTGTCGGCGGATTCGCCGTCATCATGTTCAACTTAGTGTTCGTCAACCTCGTCATCGCCGGATTACATTCATACGCTTGATGAAAAAGAAGTCACTTCGGTGGCTTCTTTTTCGTAAGGGCATACAACTCACCGTTGTTAAGCGAAATAATAGAGTGGTATAGTTATGAAAGAGAGCGAAATGTTCACAATTGTGCAACATTCGCTACATCTTGTAATGGTTCTCTGGGAGGTTTAGTTGATGGCTGATAAAACAAAAATTCTAGTAGTCGACGACGAAGAAAGAATTCGCCGACTGTTAAAAATGTATCTAGAACGGGAGCAATACGTGATCGAAGAAGCGACGAACGGTGAAGAAGCGCTTCAACTCGCACTCGAAGGCGACTTTGACGTCATTTTGCTCGACTTGATGATGCCGAAGATGGACGGGGTCGAAGTGTGTACCGAACTCCGTAAAACGAAAGCGACACCTGTCATCATGCTGACGGCGAAAGGTGAGGAGATCGACCGGGTTCAAGGCTTCGAGGTCGGCGCGGACGACTACATCGTCAAACCGTTCAGTCCTCGTGAAGTCGTCTTGCGCGTCAAAGCGCTACTCCGTCGCTCAGGTTCGACAAAATTTTTGCAAACGGCCGAAAAGTCGAAAGACTTGATCGTGTTCCCGCATTTGACGATCGACAATGACGCACACCGTGTCACGGTCGACGGGGAAGAAATCGCCCTCACGCCGAAAGAGTATGAGCTATTATTCTTCCTTGCCAAACAAGTCGATAAAGTGTTCTCGCGGGAGCAACTGTTAAAAGAAGTATGGAACTATGAATTTTTCGGAGACCTTCGAACGGTCGACACGCACGTGAAACGGCTTCGTGAGAAATTGAACCGTGTCTCTCCATCCGCGGCCCAAATGATCACGACGGTATGGGGTGTCGGGTACAAGTTTGAAGTCGTCAGTGAGTGATGATTCGCCGCAATAGTATTGTCACGAAGCTGTGGCTGACGATCCTCGTGTTGGTCAGCCTGATTTTGTTCATCGTATCCGTCCTGATGCTCGAGTTCTTCAACTCGTTCCATATCGATCAGGAACGTGGTCATTTAGCGAAACTCGGTGGGCAAGTCCAGTCTGTCTTGCTAGAAGAAGGCGATTCGTCACGGACGGTCGACCAAATCATCGAAGTGTACGGAGCGAACTATATTTTAGAGAACGGGTCGGTCCGTTCGAACTTCGGCACGGAAGTCGATGGCTTGATGACTGAACTCGGGCGTCAGTCTTGGAGTCCTTATCAAGCTGTAGGGGAGACGGCGATCGGGAACTTCTCGTCGTTCGATGACCAGGCTGCCTTGGCGTATCGGACGACGTTCTCCCTTGAGACGGGCGAGTATACACTCTATTTGTTTGAGCCGCTCAATGCGATCTCAAGCGCGAATGAAGGGGCGCGGACGATCATCTTTTGGACGGTCGCCTCGGCGATCATCGTCACGACCGTGTTCGCTTTCTTCTTATCAACCCGGATCACGGCCCCGCTGCGTGAGATGAGGGACGCCGTCAATAAGACGGGTGAAGGACAGTTCGATCTGCGGCTCGTCCAGAAGACGAACGACGAAATCGGTGAACTTGCCGGCTCATTCAATGCGATGAGCAGCCAGCTGTCAACATACGTGAACGCGCTCGACCGTGAACGGTTGCAGCTCGCTTCGATTCTGCGTTCGATGGCAGACGGTGTCATCACGCTCGATCGCCATGCGAACGTGATCGTGACGAACCCGCAGGCACAGCCGTTGTTGAACGATGATCAACCGCACGAAGTCGTGCTCGCGCTTTACGAAGACCTCGTCGGCGGTGCGCCTGAGAAGACGATTGAAGTGAAGCAAGACGATCGCTACTATACGTTGACGGTCACACCGCTCCTCGGGGAGGAAGATTTTGAGGGAGCGGTCGTCGTCATCCGTGATACGACCGAAAGTCACCGCCTCGACAAGATGCGGACCGACTTCGTCGCCAATATCAGCCACGAGCTGCGGACACCGCTCGTGACGCTCCAAGGCTATTCCGAGGCCATCATCGACGGCATGACCGAGAGTGACGAGGCGACGAAAGAATTCGCTTCGATCATTTACGACGAGTCGTTACGGCTTGCCCGGCTCGTCAACGATTTACTCGATTTGGCAAGAATCGAATCAGGGAAAGAGACGATGCAGTTCGCGGCGTTCGATTTCGGCGAATTTTTACCGCGGGTGATGCGCAAGTTTAACCAGATGGCGAACGAGAAAGGAATCACGTTGTCGACCGTGGCTCCGAAGCGGAAGATTGAAGCGGATGGGGATCGGTTAGAACAAGTGTTCACGAACTTGATCGGCAACGCCATCGCCCACACCGAGAGCGGAGCGATTCGGCTCGAGGCGACCGAAGAAGCGGACGGCTTCTTGATCCGTTTGACCGATACCGGCAGCGGGATCCCGAAAGAGGACTTGCCGTTTGTGTTCGAGCGGTTCTATAAAGCGGACAAGGCCCGGACGAGCGGCGGGAAGACAGGAACAGGCATCGGACTCGCCATCGTCAAGAACGTCATCGATGCCCACCATGGCACGGTCGACGTCACGAGCGTGTACGGCGAAGGGACGACGTTCATGATTCGGCTCCCTTACGACCAACCGCATTCATAACGACAATGGTGACTCCTATGGGTCACCATTTGTGGCATAGAGGAGGAAATGACATGAAGCGCTATACACGTGGAGGCGACAAGGGTGAAACGTCATTGATCGGCGGACGCGTCTTGAAAGTACACCCGCAAATCGAGGCGATGGGATTGTTAGATGAATTGAACAGTCACATCGGTCTCGCGCTCGCGCACCAGACGGACGCGACGTTACGGGATCAACTGACAAAAATCCAGCACGATCTGTTCGACCTCGGTTCAGAACTGATGTACAAACAAGATCCGCCGCAGCAAGTCGACTTAGCGATCGTCACCGAGCTCGAGATGTGGATCGATGAACTAGAGACGAAGTGTCCGGAACTCGTCCGCTTCATTCTGCCCGGGGGCAGCGTGGCCTCGGCGAGTCTGCACGTCTCCCGGACGGTCTGTCGCCGCGTCGAACGCGAGCTCGTCAACATCGATGCGGCCGCTCGTCAATTGTCTTACTATAACCGCTTGAGCGATTATTTGTTCACAGCCGCCCGTTATGCCAACGTGGTGGCGGGCGTACCCGATCAAGAGTATGCGCGCGGTGCGTCCGTGTTCCAACCGAAAACGAAAAAGGAGTAGATGATTCATGAAAGGGATCGAACAATTCCGTAACCAGCTCCACTACTCGGTCTATCCGACCGATAAATTTAAAACGACGACGTGCCTCGTCTCGTTCGCGGCGCCGTTGTCTGCAGAGACGATTGCCGACCGGGCGCTCCTGCCGTACGTCATGGAAAAAGCGACGGCGGCGTATCCGTCGATTGAACTGTTTCACACACCGCTCGAGCAATTATATGATGCTAGCCTATTCGCTGGTGCGTCAAAAGTCGGGAAAGAGCATGTCATCCAGTTCCAACTAGAAGTTGTGAACGACCGGCTCGTCGGGGAACCGGTCCTGTCTCAGGCGATCAAGCTATTAGAAGAAGTGTTGCTCCGCCCGAACGTTTACGACGGCGCGTTCCAACCGCTCATCGTCGAACAAGAATCCCGTCTGCAGCGTCAACGCATCGAGTCGGTATACGATGATAAAATGCGCTTCGCCCAGCAACGATTGCAAGAACTGCTCGGCGGAGAGCTCGCGATCCCGTCGCTCGGGACGCTCGAACAACTCGACCAGGTGACGCCGCGATCGCTCTATGAGGCGTACACGTCCATGATCAAGCACGACCGCATCGACGTCTACGTCGTCGGGGACGTCACGCGTGACCAAGTGACCGAGGCGTTTTTGCCACTCGAGACGCTCGGCTCGCCGCTCGTCCGAGAGTATCCTGAACCGGTCGACCGAGAATTTCAGCGACTTGAGGAACAGCAGGACGTGAAGCAGAGTAAACTTCACCTCGCCTATGAGGCCAACGTTGACCCGCGCAGCGAGGACGCGATCAAGATGCAAGTCGTCAACGGCTTGTTCGGTGGGTTCCCACACTCAAAACTGTTCATGAACGTCCGTGAAAAGGAGAGCTTGGCGTACTATGCGGCGTCGCAATACAGTTCGCTTAGCCGGATGTTGTTCGTCTACGCCGGGATCGATGCCTTGAACCAAGTGAAAACAGAACAAATCATTGCCGACCAACTTGCCGACCTGCAAGCAGGGGAGTTCGATGACATGACGCTCGAGCAGACGAAAGAGATGTTGTTCCATCAACGGCGCCAACTCGGTGACAGTCCGCGTCAACTGATCGCCTGGATGAGCGGTTCGGACATCCGCCCGTTCTCACTCGAAGAAGAGATGGCCATCCTTGCCCGGACCACGCGAGAAGACGTGGCCGCGCTCTCGAGTCAAATCAAACTGAAGGCGATTTATTGTTTAAAGGGGGGGACAGCATGAAACTAGATTTTCCAAACGTCGGTGAGACGATTCATCACGTCGTTCTCGATAACGGGCTGACGGTCTACTTGCTGAAGAAAGTTGGATATGAAAAGACGTACGCCACATTCACGACAAAATACGGTTCAATCGACCGTCGCTTCAAAACAGACGACTGGATCGAAGTACCCGACGGCATCGCCCATTTCCTTGAACATAAAATGTTCGAAAAAAAGGACGGCGATGTGTTCCAGAAGTTCGGACAGCTCGGGGCGTCAGCGAACGCCTTCACATCATTCACCCGGACCGCCTATTTGTTCGGTGCCACGTCAAACGTCGAGGCGAACTTAAAGACGTTGATTGATTTCGTCCAAGACCCGTACTTTACAGAAGCTTCGGTCGAGAAAGAGAAAGGCATCATCGGCCAGGAGATTCAAATGTATCAAGACAACGCAGGGTGGCGTCTTTATTTCGGTTTGATCGAGGCGATGTATGAAGCGCATCCGGTCAAGATCGATATCGCCGGAACGATCGATTCGATCAGCGCGATCACGGCCGCTGACCTTTATGCGTGTCATCAAGCGTTTTATCACCCGAGTAACATGACGCTGTTCGTCGTCGGCAACATCGACCCTGACATCGTGCTCGAACAGATCCGTTCGAATCAGGCCGCGAAAACGTTCGAACCGCCTGTACTCAGTGAACGCGAACACGTGCAAGAGCCGAGAACGGTCCGCTTAGCTGCGCGTGTCATCGAGATGGACGTATCGGTCCCGAAAGTCATGATCGGCTACAAGGACACGCCGCGCGCCGGGGAAGACGGGATGAAACAAGAACTGGCCGTCGAACTGCTCATGCACGCCTTGTTTGACACGACGGCGCCGCTCTATGCAGAGCTTTACGCCGAAGGGTTGATCGATGATGCCTTCTCGTTCGACTATACGTCGGAAGAATCGTTCGCCTTCGCCGTGTTGTCGATGGAGACACCGCATGTCGATGCGTTCGTCGCCCGCATCACCGAGGTGCTCGAGCGTCCGCTCGACATCGGAAATGAGACACTCGACCGTAAGAAGCGGATGATGAAAGGGCAGTTTTTGAAGGCGCTCAACTCACCCGAGTTCATCGCCAACCAGTTTTCACGCTACGCGCTAACGGGTGGGAATATGTTCGATTTGCCCGAGCTGCTAGACGCGGTCACGCTTGAAGAACTATACGACACGTATGACCGACTGTTCAAACCGGATCAACGGACCGTCTGTGTCGTCAAAAAACCATGACGACACTCATCACCGGGGCGAGTGGGGCGATCGGTCGTGCCGTCGCCCTTTCCTTTCGCGATGATGAGCTCATCTTACATGCGCACGCGAACACGGAAGCGCTCGAAGCGTTCGTGAAGACAGAGGGTTTGTCAGGCCAAGTCGTCACGTGCGACCTCGGCGACGACCAGGCGCTAGACGCTTGGCTCGCTACGGTCGGCGCGGTCGATCGGATTATTCACGTCGCCGGTAACCACGCCTACGGGCTGCTCGTCGACGCGGACATCACTGAACTCGATCGTCTCTATCGCGTTCATGTGCGCGCGATGGTTCGACTCGTTCAACACGTCGTCGGGCAAAAAGCTTACGATCGCCCGCTCGACATCGTCATCGTCTCGAGCGTCTGGGGGGAAGTCGGAGCGGCCGGAGAAGTGATGTACTCGACCGTCAAAGCGGCACAGCTCGGCTTCGTCAAAGCGTTCGCGCGCGAGGCCGGCCCGTTTAATGTTCGCATCAATGCCATCACGCCGGGGTGGATTGAGACGCCGATGAATGATACGGTAGAAGAGACGAAACAAGACGTTCGAGATGAGATTCCGCTCGGCCGTCTCGGTCATGTCACAGAAGTAGCCGAGACGATCCGTTTCCTCTGTTCACCGTCCGCGTCCTACGTGACCGGCACGGTGTTACGGGTCGATGGCGGTTGGCAGTGAAAACTTTGTCGCCGCGGTTGAAACGAGTTCTTTTCAATTCTTCTAAAATAATTTAGAATGAACAAGGTAGCGAGCCTACATTCGGAAAGGGTGGACGAGATGGATCATAAGTTCGAAGAATGGTATCTCGAATATGAACTTTGCCAAAATCGCCCCGGCATCCTCGGCGATATCGCCTCGCTGATGGGGATGCTCCAAATCTCGATCGTGACCATCAACGGGGTCGATCTTCAACGTCGCGGGATGTTGCTCAAGGCACCGGCCGCCGATCACGTCCATCGGCTCGAGCATATTTTGCGGAAGATGGAAGCAATCGTCGTCATCAAACTCCGCCGCCCGAAACTGAGGGACCGGATTGCGATCCGTCACGGCCGCTATATCGAACACGACAACGATGACAAAAAGACGTTTCGCTTCGTGCGCGAAGATCTAGGGGTACTCGTCGATTTTGTCGCTGAACTAATGAAAGAAGAACGACATCTGTTGATCGGTGTCCGGGGCAACCCACGCGTCGGCAAAACGGAGTCGATCGTCGCGGCGAGCGTCTGCGCAAACAAACGTTGGCTGTTTCTTTCGTCGACACTCATGAAACAGACGGTCCGGACGTCACTGTTTGAAGAAGAGCGAGAAGGTGATCACATCTACATAATCGACGGCGCCGTTTCGACGCGGACGATGGACGAACGTCATCGTCAGTTGATCCGGGAAGTCATGCGTCTTCCTGCCGTCAAAGTGATCGAGCATCCCGATCTTTACGTCCGTAATACCGATTGTGTGTTTGAGGACTTTGACTATATTATCGAACTGCGAAATAACCAAGATGAAATCATCATCATTCCGCAAGAAACGAATCGTGAAGCAGAATGGTTTGAATAATTAATTGAATGGAAGGTGTGGACCCCTTTGACAGAACTAGGGACTTTTTTGAAACAAAGGCGTGAGGCGAGCGGTCTGACGCTTGACCAAATTCAGCAGACGACGAAGATTCAAAAACGCTATATCATCGCGATCGAGGAAGGTGATTATAAAAATCTCCCTGGTTCGTTTTATGCACGGGCGTTCATCAAAACGTATGCGGAATCGCTCGGGCTTGATGTCGATGAGCTTTACGAGACATATGCAAAAGATTTACCGAAAATCGAACCGCAACCGACCGCTCAATTATCACGTAAGCAAACTTATTCAAAAGCTTCCGAGACGTCGAGCCGCGTCTCAAGATGGGTGCCGAAAATCATGCTCGTGCTTGTCGCCTTCTTGCTTGTGACAGCGGTCTACTACGTTGTTAGAAATCTCGATTTTGGAGGTGGACAGGACGCGACACCGGCTGAACCACCGGCTTCAGGCGTGACGATCAATCAAAATGAAGACGTTCCTGAAGAAGAGCCGACGGAAGAAGCGCCGGTCGAAGAAACACCGGCCGAGGAAGAGCCGCCAGAAGAAACCGGACCGATCGCGGTGACGGAAACGAACGGGGCCGACCTCACGTATGAGATCGCAACAGCTGACAAGCTGACGACCGAGATTCACGTCAAAGAATCACCGGCGACTTATGTCGGCGTTCGCGATACATCGCTTGAAGGAGCGTTCCTTGCACCGGAATATCCGAACCAATCGAAACAAAACCCGATCGTCATCGAAGGTGCCGAAACAGATACGCTTCGGATTCGGATCGGTTTGATCGGTGGCGTCGAGAAGATTGTCGTCAACGGCCGTGAGCTTGAGCTTGCTGATTCTCCGGTCACACAAAATATATTTGTGAAGAGAGTCGACGCTGAATAAGTCGACGTCTTCTAGAGGAGGAGTTCTCGATGAACCTACCTAACCGCCTGACGATGTTGCGGGTTTTGCTCATCCCCGTATTCGTCGTCTTGCTCGCTGTAGATTTTAACTGGGGAGACATCGCTTTCCTCGGGGCGGAAGTACCGCTTCATCAATTCATCGCCGCGGTCATATTTACGATCGCAGCGATTACCGATTGGCTTGACGGGCACTTGGCCCGTAAGCACAACTTGGTCACGAACTTCGGCAAGTTCATGGACCCGCTCGCTGACAAGTTACTCGTCACGGCGGCGCTCGTCTTGCTCGTCGAGATGGACCTCGTCGCGGCATGGGTCGTCGTCGTCATCTTGTCACGTGAGTTCGCGGTGACGGGGCTTCGTCTCGTCGCGGCTGATGAAGGGATTGTCGTGGCGGCCGGTAAGTCGGGTAAAGCGAAGACATGGGTCCAGCTCTTTGCCATCATCTTCTTATTGTTCGGCAACCCGATTTTCAACTATATCGGCATCCCGTTCGGGGAGTGGGCGATGTGGCTCGCACTCGTCTTGACGATTTATTCTGGGGCCGAGTATTTCGCACAAAACTATAAGATCATTGTAAAATCGATGTAAATCGACGACAGGCGAGTTGTGGGAACAACTCGTCTTTTTTTTGAATCAAAGGAGGAACTTCGATGAAACGGACCGAAATCATTGCGGTAGGTTCTGAACTACTCTTAGGGGAAATCTCGAACACGAACGCCCGTTACTTATCAGAGCAGTTGTCGAAATATGGACTGTCCGTACTGTATCATGTAGTGGTCGGGGATAACTTCGATCGCTTAAGAGAAACATTCGAGCAAGCGAACCGACGGAGCGAACTCGTGATCGTCACCGGGGGACTCGGTCCGACGAATGATGACATCACGAAACAAGTGCTCGCTGACTTGCTCGGCCGCCCGCTCGTTCGGGACGAAGCGTCTTTAGACACGATCCAGCGCTTTGTCGCCTCGCGGGGACGAGCGATAAACGACGGGGACGCCAGACAAGCGGATGTTTTATCAGGAGCTGAAGTGCTTCACAATCCGGCCGGTCTCGCTCCCGGCATGTGGGTCGAGGACGAGACGACGTGGCTGCTCTTGCCCGGGGTGCCGCGCGAGATGACAGCGATTGTCGAAGCGACGTTTCCGAGCAAATTTTCGGGTGCGACGATCGTTTCTGAATCACTACGTTTTTATGAGATCGGTGAGTCGGCGCTCGACGAGGCGGTATCCGATCTAATGGACGGGGTGAACCCGACTGTCGCCCCGTACGCGGAGTCAGGGGAAGCGCGACTGCGTGTCAGCGCGAAAGCGGAGACCGAGGACGCGGCCCGGCAGATGATCGACCGCGTCAAACGAGACATTCTGTCCCGTGTCGGCGCCTATTATTTCGGTTCGGACGAGGATACGCTGGCTGCGCATTTGATTCGCGAGCTAAGACGGCGCCACGCGACGCTATCGATCGCCGAATCGTTGACTGGGGGACAAGTCCAAGCGATGCTGACGGCGGTCCCAGGGGCGTCAGAAGTCTTTCTAGGAGGCGTCGTCACGTACTCGGACAAGCTAAAAAATAGGTTTTTAGGGGTATCCCTTGCTACAATTGAGTCACAGTCGGTCGTCTCAAAACAAGTTGCTTTAGAAATGATCCAAGGGCTCGTTGATCAGACGGATTCGGATTACGGATTGTCCTTCACCGGTGAGGCCGGACCCGTCTCAAATTCGGGTCGACCGGTCGGCACCGTGTTCATCGGGGTGAAGACGCCGTCAGGTATGGAAGTGATCGAACGCGTCTATCCGCACCAGCAGCGGAACGTCATCCAGGCGCGGGCGGCCAAGGACGGGTTATGGGCATTGTGGCAACGAATGAAAAAAGGCGAATAAACGTTCGTAAAAACCTTGTGTAAAAGGTTGGGTTCGTTTATAATGAAGATACAAATCAAAGGAGGCTCATTAATTTATGAGTGATCGTAAACAAGCGTTAGAAATGGCATTACGCCAAATTGAGAAACAATTCGGTAAAGGCTCAATCATGCGCCTCGGTGAAAATACAGATCAACAAGTATCCGTCACTCCGTCAGGATCGATCGCCCTCGACATCGCGCTCGGCGCAGGCGGCTATCCACGTGGTCGTGTCATCGAAGTGTACGGACCGGAATCTTCAGGTAAGACGACAGTGGCGCTCCATGCGATCGCTGAAGTCCAAAAACGCGGTGGCCAAGCAGCGTTCGTCGATGCGGAGCACGCGCTCGATCCGAAGTACGCGCACAACCTCGGTGTCAACATCGATGAACTGCTCTTGTCACAGCCGGACACAGGGGAGCAAGCGCTCGAAATCGCAGAAGCGCTCGTTCGTTCTGGTGCCGTCGACATCCTTGTCGTCGACTCGGTAGCGGCACTCGTGCCAAAAGCTGAAATCGAAGGTGAGATGGGTGACTCACACATGGGACTTCAAGCCCGTCTCATGAGCCAAGCGCTCCGTAAGTTGTCGGGTGCGACGAACAAATCGAAGACGATCGTCATCTTCATCAACCAGATTCGTGAAAAAATCGGTGTCATGTTCGGGAACCCGGAAACAACTCCAGGTGGACGTGCCTTGAAATTCTATTCGTCGGTTCGTTTAGAAGTTCGTCGTGCAGAGACGTTGAAGCAAGGCCAAGAAATGGTCGGTAACCGGACGAAGATCAAAGTCGTCAAGAATAAGGTTGCCCCACCATTTAAAACAGCTGAAGTCGACATCATGTACGGTCTAGGGATCTCACGTGAAGGTGAACTCATCGATATCGGTGCCGATCTTGATATCGTTCAAAAAAGTGGTGCTTGGTATTCGTACAACGAAGAACGCGTTGGACAAGGTCGTGAAAATGCGAAGCAGTTCATGAAAGAAAATCCACAAATCGCCGCAGCGATCGAACAACAAATTCGTGATCACTACGGTCTCAACGGTGAGAAGACGGTCACGGTCGAAGCCGACAGTGATGAAGTGCTCTCACTCATCGAAGAAGATTAAACAAGCGACCCGCCGGATGCGTCTGATATGCTCCCCAATAGGTAGACAGATGAAATAACAAATCTGTTTATCTGATTGGGGAGTGTTTTTTTATGGCGAGAAGTCGACATTCGATCGAACAAAAACTGAGTGCGCTGCGTATGATGGACG
>NZ_SJUQ01000018.1:0-64596 GCF_004337045.1 Exiguobacterium sp. SH5S4 | reverse complement strand
GTTCCTCCTGTTTTTCCCTCGGGCGAAATCGCCCCCTGAGGGTGAATTTTTGCCGTTTTGACACGTTCGACGAACAGCCATCGCAAGGGAAACGTCAAGGGTCTCAGCCAGTCTACTTTTTTTCGTTCAGGAGGGTTTTATGGACGAAAAAAATCGACTGCCCCTTGATGTTGACCGCCGTGACGTGTGCGAGTGACAGGGGAAGAAGCGAAGCCGATCCTTGCCCTGTCAGAGTCCGTCACGTTCGATAGGATGTATCGTCCGAGGGGAAAAACGGTAAACATTCGTGGTCTTCCGTTCCGACTTGGCGGAACGTTCCCTGCTTGCCTGAGCAAGCCTACGGTCTTGACCTTGACCTGACGCTCCGAGCGTCCCGTCAAATCGTGCAGGAACGTACAGCCCGACACGTCCCTCGGACGTGCAGCCAATGGCCGGTTCATCTCCGATGATCTCGCTATTGGCGACGGGGTGTCGTTATCGCTCGATTTAGGGGCGTTGCGGTGGGTTGTGGGGGCTTGGGTGGTCGATGCCCTTCCGAACACCTTAGCCCCCGCCCCATGAGCCATAAAAAGCATTTCAGACCTTCTCCGTATATTTACATTCAGGGAAGCGAGAGCAGCCATAAAACGAGCCATGCTTCGAACCACGAAGAATCAGTTTCTCCTTGCACTTCGGACATTCTCGCTTAATGTGAGTTAACTCTTTTCGATACATCTCGACGGCTTCATTTTCGTTCTTTCGATTCAAAAACGACTCAAGTTCATCTCTGCCAATTAATCGTACGTTCACTTTTCCTGCGACCGTCTGAGCGCTTTTAGTGAATCGACTATTGGTCACGACCCAAGCTTCGTCACACTCAAAATAATGCTGTGCTGTAAAGACCTCTTGTATCGCTTGAATCCCGACGTTCGAGCCGTATCGTTTCGCTTGAACAACAATATTATGCCCATCCTTCTCTAAGAGCAAATCTGCCCCAAAATCTCCAGTAGTGGACGTCGTTTTTGCTATGTAACCACGTTTCTCGAACAACCATTTGAGATACCTTTCGAAACCGATGCCATCCATCTTGTCGATCTGATACAAGGTTGAATTCTCGTATTCTTTACGATTCTTTTGTGTCTTCAATTGCTGTATCAATTTCGGAATGAATAGGATCACCCCCCCGATACATAACCCCATAACCAAGGAACTCCACTGAGGATAATTCCCATCAAGTAACCGTTCAAAGTCACGATATAGAACTAAAGCCAAGCCCAATCCAATGGCTACCTGTAAACGAGTTAACTCTTTTTTGTAACGTGTATTACGCTTCGAATAACGACGCTTGTTCTTCATTTCTTCACTTCTCCTTTTTGAATAAATTCACTACATAACTTCGTTATGAAAATAAGAAAGACAAACCATCCTACACCTTATTTCAAGTACCACAACTCATTCAGTTAGCGGTATTATCTCTAGGTATTGCGTATTCATAGGCAGGGTACGGGTACTAACTTTATTGGCAATTGGTACATTAATTTCGAGTGAATCTTTTGTTTTCGAAGTGTACGTTTCATGGTGTCTTTCAGCGAACGTGGCAGCACGATAGACAAGGCTCGTGAGCAATTGTTTCTTCATCTGTTTCGCTTCTTTAATCATGTTCAATAGGTCTTGTGTGCGGTACACAAGGTAACCCGCCCCACGTCCTCGTAGGGGCTTCCCGTTGCGATCTACCTTCTTCCGCACGACGAAACGACTGTCGGCTTTATGGAGGGCTTCTAAGGCTCGTGTGATGCTCGTATGCTTTTTCACTTCACCAAAGAGCGTGTCAGCCAACTGACGTGTTGAGACTTCGAGGGGCATACTTTCTCCCTCCCCTTCGGGCAACACTTTTTCGAAGTGTGATTGAATGTCGTGTACTAATTCGTGCTTATGGTCATAGCTTCTAACGTCTCTCGACTTTTTGTGCTTCACAAAACGAATTGCTCTCGGACGATGACCAGTCACAGACTCGATGAAATTAAAATCGAGTTTATAGTCAGAACGGAAAACCGTTCTGAGAGGTGATGTGACGGCGTTACGACGCAAAGGGATGTCTAACTTAGCATTCCAGTTCAAAGCGATTTCTTCGGCTTCTCCAAGGCTTAAACCGTCCATTTTAGCCATGATACCCAATTGAACGAGTACCTTGTTACGCATACCGACCTCACCTGTTTCTTGAAGAATGATTCCGGCACGTTGAGTCAAATAACCACCATGAGCAAACAACTTTTTGTTCATTACATTTTGTTCTGCGAACCACTCTTTAGCTTCGCTGTTGTTCCAAGTGTTTGACGGGTCGAAGTACATGACTGTCTCTTCTCTAGGAAATCTTGCCCATCCAAAAACGTCTTTTGCATCGTCAATCGGGAGTAAATCGGATACAACTTTTTTCAACTGGCTCGCAATGCTCTTTGAATATGTAATTGCTTTTTCAGAACCGAACCAAGCTTCTCCGTATGAAACGAAGAACTGTACGCCTTTAGGCGTACTTAGGATTAAAAACGGGCTACAATTGACGTCCAATTGTTCGAATGCGAAGAGGATCTGATTGACGCTCATTTTTTGGTCAACATCGAAGCAGAGTGTCTTAACTCTTCTAAGGTATTGTTGAGCGATGAAGTGGTGTTTATCCGCACGATAATAGACGTTCGGAGTCCAGTGAGTGACACCACCGAAAGATGACTCATGATAGTGCAGCACACCACCGATAGAACGTGCTATGTCTTGTCCGAATTCTTGGTCAGTACCTAGATATTCTTTTCCGTAAGCTACTCGTACAGCCCCTTGAGTTTTCATTTCAAAGTCACATTTTTGTTTAATTGAGACTGGCACATCATTTGCATAAGATTCGTATAAGCCGAAGCCGTCACCGATGATAAACCTCACGATTTCTTGTTCTAGTTTTGTATGTACTCGATGATGATTTGATTGAATATTCAACATGGTGTCTGCCACCTTTCAGATAGTTTTTGAACAAAAAAAGGTTTGCCTTCGCTCGGAAAATCGAGCGTGGCAAACCTTAAAGTCAGACTAATCTTCCATCCAATCCATGAAAATAAATTAAAATTTTGTCGATTTTTATCGAAATTTTAATCCATTTTCCTACGTTGAATGTTTTCAAACCGTATGAAATGTGGTAACTTATATATATCAAAGAACTGCGTCAAAGAAAAAAGACGTTTGTTCCTGACAAATAAGTGTTATATACACTCTATATGGTTTGAAGATTAGTGGTCCTTTTGTGAAACCTTACTATAATTCCCGTCCCGCCAAGAAGGAGAATTCGTAAGGTAATGGGTTGCCACTTTTCTTTTTTTTTGCTATTTTATCGTTTTTTTGAGGAAAAGGTACTAACTTATAAGTTATTGAACTAATTCTAAAGTCATTTTTATAGTGATTATATTACACTAATTTCAGGGAAATTGCTTTAAAATTCTGGTTAATGAATTGAATGACATTATGTTCCCTTCTTTTACAAAG
The DNA here is from genome assembly GCF_004337045.1 of Exiguobacterium sp. SH5S4. Taxonomy (NCBI): domain Bacteria; kingdom Bacillati; phylum Bacillota; class Bacilli; order Caryophanales; genus Exiguobacterium; species Exiguobacterium sp. SH5S4. The sequence goes on along the minus strand of NZ_SJUQ01000018.1, from coordinate 61,095 downwards.
AATCACAACTTTCGTAACGGACTCTTTTTTTCTTCTTCGATAAAGTCTTTAACCGTCTGAATGTGCCAAAACCGTTGCCCGTCGATCACGACGTCAGGTGTAGGGACAACCGTCCCCAACTCGACATACCTCCAAAAATACTGCTTAGAATGCATCCTCGTGTTCGGTATTTCTCTTACTACCTCTTTATAGAAAGAACTCTGCTTGATGTACTCTGACGCTTGGAACGTTCTTGTTTCTCCGATCCGCCCCGTAGGGTTAAAATCATATTCGAGAACATCTAGATAAAAACGTAATTCTTTTTTATTAAGAATATTGAAAGCGTCCGAATGATTCAATACTGTTTTCTTGTTTTTCTTAGGATCACTAACAAACTGGGCAAGTTGATAGAAAACCACCTCCCCTTCACTCGATAAAACTACCGAAGAAGGGTCTTCCATCCGTTTTTTTACGTTTGGGAAGTTTTTGTAAATCATATCCAAAGCATGATTCACATGACCACTCCTTCACTTTTTATTATATACTTAGATTATAACATTCTTCCCGAAACATTCACACCTAATCCTTTTAAAAATAACATCTTTTTTGATTGCGTATGGTATAATAGAATTAACAATAAATTACTCAAAAGCGAGGTGTTAGAATTGATCCATTCACTCTTTCCAATTATCAAACGGTACGCCCTCTATCCTGCGGTAGTCGGCTATTTGGCATACTATTACTTCCGAAACACTTTCAACTATGAATATGGAACTGACTTCTTCCTCGTGAAGCCATTTACTGCCATGATCCCGTTTGACGGACTGTCGGATCAGTTCTACTATTTCGTCACCTTCTACTTGTTAGGATATATGTACGGAGTTATTAGCAGTGTTTACGGTGTCCGTATCTTCAAACGTGGCATTTTGCTCTCTATCATCATTTGGGCAAGCAAAGTCGGTGTTATTATGCTTACTCTTCCTTTCACTCCGTTCGTTCTCGTCATCAACATTTTTGTTTCTGCCTATAAATTACTCAGAAAGAAAGAACCAAAAACGAGACTTCAATACGCTGATTAATAAAAAAGACCGCCTGACCTTCGAGGTCAAGTGGTCTTTTATTTTGTCTCTGAACACTCTTTTAAAACCCTCTATGTGTCTATACAAACGAAGGGGGGGGATAATGAGATGGAGACAATCACGGTACTCTTACAAGCCTTACAAACCGCCTTAATGCTACACACTTGGTATAACCGATAAGCAAGTTTAAACCTTGCAAACCGGTTGGTTAAGACGTTATATGGATTGGCCTGTCATCTTCGATGATCGAGCCAATCCATGTTCTTTCAATTTACATCCTTCTTAAATATCATTCCGTGTAAAGGCACTAAAGCGTATAACAGATAGAAAAGTTTTAAATAGTCTTGTTCACTAAGTTCACTGTAATCGTGGCTGCCATGTAGAACCGAATTACGACATAACGGATCGACACTGGTGTAATGATATATCCGATGCATTCCTTCAAGGGCTTTCATTTCAAAGAATGTATTTACGAATTCATCATCTTTCATGTTACTCAATTGTTCCATTGCAATTTTTTTGACGGTTTCTTTACTCAGTTGAAGTTTGGTCGGTTCTTCGTAATTAAAGACACCCTGATTATCCTGACTTAAAATCCAATTAGCTACGAAGAATTCAATGACAGGGTATAGCCCCATCATTGCAAGTTCGTAATCCTGATTACGATAAGCAACCAATGTCTGTTCTAAAATTCTATGATGCCGTTTCAAAAACTCTTTCTCTTTAAGTGCTTCAACATTTTTTTCGAGATTTCGTTCCATCCACTCAAGCAAGACCTCACGTTTAAGGTAGGGATGATAATCATTAATACTGAATTCGTCTAAGTAATCTATATGGAGGTAGATATTCTCTTCAGCCATTTCTTTAGAAAATGCGATCACATCACTTGATAGTTCAGATAAATTTTCGCTAATTTTTTGCCAATCAATTGTTTTAAGAACCTTATAAAGATTAGCAACGTGCTGTTCTGCCCTTTTCGATACCATTTGAAATGTTCTTAACCTATCTTCGTTAAAGATAGAGTTGATAGAATGACTCAAATTTCTCATCACATCATTAATTTTTAGAGCATGCGATTGCAGTTCTCTATTCCTAGCATTTATCTCTTTAATGAAATCGGGTAGTCCGGAATTATTCTGTTCGTCTTTCATTTGTTCCACCCTCCTCTTCCCTTTGCATGTTTCTTTCTTTCAAATAATTATAGAATGTCGCCTTTTTAATCGGTAACGTCCGACATATGTCTACTACGGTGACACCTGAATCATACATCATAAATGCCTTATCTAAAGTGTCATCGTCAATCTTCTTCCGTCCTCCGACTCGCCCCCTTTTGCGTGCGGCTGCCAATCCAACTTTCGTTCGCTCAATAGTTAAATCACGTTCCATCTCAGCAAACATCGAGACGAGAGTGAACATCATTTTGCCCTGAGGAGTCGTGGTATCGAGATCGCCTGTTATGACTCGTAAATCAATCCCTCGTTCTTTTAAATCGTCCACAAGATTAATCAGTTGCTTCATTGTTCTACCAAGTCGGTCTAATTTCCAAACAACTAGCGTGTCGCCTTTTCTTAAATATTCTAAACAACGTTCAAACTCTGGGCGAGTCTGAGTTGATCCACGCTTTTCAAAAAAAATCTTTTCGCATCCTTCTTTTTCAAGAGTATCAATTTGTAAATCAAGGTTTTGATTTTTAGTTGACACTCTGGCATAACCGATTTTCGCCATGACAATCTCCTTTCGATAAATTTAGTCTATAAACTCAATACGATTGTAACAAAATAGACATTGATTTATAGATGGCAAAATAGAATATGAGCAAAAATAAAAAAGTACCGTTTTGAGCCATTTGTGACTTTCTCGGTACTCCTCTATTTTTTTTTACAAAAAACAATCGTTTTATAGACTTCTTATTATATTAAAATCAACAAAACGCTTTTTAAGTTTGTTAGAACTTGTTAATCTCCTAATTGGTTCCACTACCGCATTGGTCGGAATGTCTTCGGGAGGTGGATAGTTTTCAAAATAACAAATACGATTAATGAAATACTCCATTTGTTCCTCATCTCCTTCCCATTCCATTTCGTCTTCATATTTTAGAGATTCTTGTTCAAGTTCTTCATACAAAGCATATAAGTTCCATGCATCAAGTAATGCGTTGTGAGTTCCGTTTTCGTTTTTTTCATATGTTAAATTATATTTCCTACACATGCCCTCAAGTGTATGTGGATAGACCGTTCTATGTTTTGAAAGCGATAAAGTATCCAAAAAATTATTCTCTAATGGCTTCATTCCATTTCTTAATAGAGCTTTATTCAAAAAAACCAAATCATGAGGAATATTGTGAGAAATAATCAGACTGGTTCCAATGAAGTTTACCAAAGTTTCTAACGCTGATTTCTCTTCAAAACCATGTTTGATTCTATGCTCTATGTGTGAGAACTTTTTAATTGTTTTTTCATCTAATTCTTGATTTACAAATAAATTTAATGAACCAATATGATCGATGTATCTAAATTTGATAACACCGATTTGAAGAATCTTATCTTTTTCTTTATTTAATCCACTGGTTTCTAAATCTAGAAAAACCCTATTGTTTAATAGATCATTCAATTTTAACACCCCAAATCTCAGTGGTAACAGAATCTTTTTTTACAGACTAATCATTTCTCTGTTTCTCTCGAATAAGGACTCAATACTGTCAGGGTCTTCGATTTCCATGATTTTTTTATTTAATAAATGTATTTTATTTTCTAATGCTTTTATTCTAAACAATAATTCCCAACTAACGATCTTATTAGCGTCAGAATCATCTTTCATTCTTTCTAAGTAACTTTCTAATTCTTTTTTGTGTTGTTCCATTCCGATTACTGCATATTTCATGGTTTCAACGTTTTCTTCTGAGGTAATCCTCATCTTCATATCTCTCCCTTATCTTTATTCCTTATGAAAAGACCTTTCGATTTCTCTGAGATGATTTAGAATTTGTTCTCGTTCTTCATGCGTCATGGCGAGAACCTTCACCTCATCATACTGGGATTCACGTCGAGAAATTTCACTCATACCTTGAAGTATTGATTCGATCTTATCAATCATTTCATGCATGTCAGTTTAACTCCTTGTTGGTTGATTAGTATAATTATCTAGTGACTTTTTGAAATAATCCACGTTCATTAGTTAAAGTTTCTCCACCGAAATAGGATTTCCCCAATCGCATTCAAGTTCATCTAAGTTCTCGACTGAATTAACGTCATTTAAAATCTCCCAACGTGCCACATGATAATTACCTTCCTCATCTACAACAATACCCATGAAATGATCGCCATAATTCGAGTTGTGGTTTAGCGTGGCATCTTCTTTGACCTGATACGTTTTTCCATCAAATGTAAAGCTACTCATGGAAAGACCTCCTGTTTCTTCTTTGATTAACAACCGTTTCAATTCCTCCCAATCCTTAAAGTACAGATCGGTCTTGCTTTCAACCCTTTGGTCTTTTGGTCGATGTCCAGATTCAAAATGTCTGTCTAAAGAAACAAGAGTTATCTCCAAATCTTTATTTTCCATTCGAGTCATTGTGTTGTTTTGAAGATAGAAATAGATCGGATATTCTTCCTTATCTTTTGTTTTGGGCATTTGAAAACTTACCGTCGACCAGAGTGAATATTCCCCTTTATCAACCACTTGATATTTCATATCACAAAAATGAGTTTGTTCATTACAGTTAATACTTCCCCGATCTATCGTGAGGGTTTCTTGGCTATGAAAATTTGATGTGAAGATGATAATGAAAATGAATACACTGTACATGACTAATGAGTAATACGTCCTTATCAGTACAAAGCCCACTCTTTCAGATGGCAATACTGAATAATCTTGATTTTCAAATTGGCATCCGAAAAATCTTAGATACATATAGATAGTTTTAATAATCATCATCACTGCCACTAATAAAAACATCCACTTATAGTATTTAAGAACGCTTATGTCAGCTAAAAAACTCATACAACACAAAATCACCATAAGGAAAATAGCAATAATGTTCAACCAATATTCACGCCTTAACCACTTATAGGAATACTGCGTTATCTTGCTTTTAACATCGGCTCTATCTTTTAACTGGTTGTGTTCAAGTGCTATTTTTACTACTGCAATTATAAAGAGAACTATCGGAATAACATAAATAAAAATTGGTTCAAGCGCTTTAGTCAAACCATAAAAATGATAATCAATATATCCTTTTGGGAATCCTACTGAATCGTAATATATTTCTGTTGATACAGTGACGAAATAGTATGATAGTCCAGTAAGGATTAACACTATCCCTGCATTATTTGAATACAACAAAAATTTCTGAGATAAAGTGTTTTTGTCACCTTCTGCCAACTTGTACCCTCCGTTTATTGAAACTTATAATATGTTCCATTTTCATATTTAATTAACATGCTGCCATCATCCATCGCCGTGACCTCAATCACTTTATCGAGTTCATAATTGGCACGTTCCTTCAAAGACAAATGAGAAATAGCGTGGTCAATATAGCCGTGAACAAATCTCTGATACTGTTCCTCGGTTAGATGGGTTGCAAATGCAGGTCTCTTCCCTTTTTGTTCAGGTATCGTAAACTCACCATTGCTCGTAATCACTTTCTTATCCATTTAATCTTCCTCCTCATTAATTTGAATTCTTAAATCATACATTAATTATAAACTAATATTGAATTAAAAGATATAAATATTACATTAAAAGATGAACGTAAAACAAATTTAAAAGTAGGTTTCCCTACTTAGATTTTAGATTATTGATTAGAATTCAGACTACCTTTTCATGATGGGACAGCCACTCAGAGAGGTGGTTTTGACTTAGGACTTTAATAACTGAATCTATATGTGTATTTAAATGTTCCTCGATCTCTTTCCGTAATTTAAAGCCTAGCTTACGGTAGGAAGAGGAAGGATTGATGTAGCAACGTTCTCCAATCTCCTTGGAATCATCTCCAAGAACAGTCACGAGACTGACCGTCACCTTGCTATTGACCGTTTTACTACTGTCACAATGAGAGACCATTTGAACGACAGTACGGAACGTCGCTCGGATTGAATTGTTAGATGTGCTGTCCCTCTCGATCTCCATCAATATTTTAGGTTCTTTGTTATACCCGACCATGCGTTCCATATAAAACAATTCTTCGGGGAAATTCATAATCTTCATATATTTATATTGCTTAATCATCTTCTCAATCCAATCTATTCTATAATTTCAACCATTGCGTGACTTGCGTAAAGAATGAGGTGGATGCTTGAGCATCCCCCACACTCTTTGAAGCGTTGTCCCTAACGTTATGAATCAGTTCCTCATTGCACGAGTAATCCATCGACATACACATGTCCTGATACTCATTGATGGCGTTCACCTCTGTCACATAATTGACGTTAGACTGAGCTATCGCCACGTTCTGTTCGCCATATATGTGTGGGAATAGTACCCATCCCACAAACGACAAAGGAAGGGCGATCATGACTAAAACAGTGATGTTGGTCATCGTTTTCTTCATGAGACACCCTTCCTTTCTTATTTATTTTCGTTGTCTATAAATTTCGACTTTCGATGCTCACTACCTTCTTTATCGGCTCATTTTTGTGTTTTTATCTGTTTTTTCATTGATGGATAATCTTATCAAAAAGACTATATTTACGATCACCATTGTAATGATAACCAAAGTTGCTTTTACCCCGAAATACTCAATCCCATAGAGGACAGCAAGCAATGTAATGCTTCCAATCATTATGGCGTCTGCAATTTTCACTTAGACTCATAATCTTTCATCTCCTTCATCCCTTTCATCAATCCAGCTTTTAATCCGCCATCTTTCCCTAATCGGATACTTGTCTTTTTAAGACTGCGTGCTGCTTCTTTATCATCATCACTAGACTCTGGATCATCAATAATCTTTTGAAAGAATTCAAGTTCTTCTTGATGATGGTCACGCATCGCTTCTTTTTTTAATTTTCGTTTGTACATTACGTTACCAAGGATCATAGATATTGTGGCTGAGAGCACAACCAGGTAACTGTCTTGAAAAATTCCGACAATGACCAATCCGAATCCACCAAAGGAACATATCTTTATATCTCGTATATATCTTTCGAGTTCGATATAACTGAAAATATGGATGTCTAATTTTTCTGTGTAATACATATATAAATTGCGTATGGATTCATACATGAAATACAAAGCCACGGTCATCATAAAAGCTATTGTAGGTATACTCATTATCATCTTCACTCCCTCTACTCGTTCCCGTCTACAATCTATTCTATCTCTGTGTTGATGAAGTGCGGTTCGAAATTATTCAAGATCTAGTTCCGAATGCGAATCTAAAACCAAAAACCATTACACCGATTCCACCAATAAAAAGGAACACATTTGCAATTTTAAAATCACCTTGACTAAGAGTAAGTACATCTATCTCACTCAATATAAGTATGAATCCCATGAGGATGCTCAATTTAAGAAAGAACATCATTCCTTTTAAATTCTTTTTATCGGATGATTCGGGCTGTGAAAGAGATGTATCTACTTTTCCCATTGTTTTTTTCTCCTTTTTTTCTCTCGGTCGAATTTACCGCAAATCACTTTTTCACTTTTTCGTCCGAGTAAATTTCGATTAAATTTTTAGCGAATTCTTTTTTTGAATCGCTTGTGTTCGGATCTTCTATCATCGCTTCCCAAACCTTAATCTGCGTCTCCATATGGTCATCGACAGAAAGCATGTCTTTTATAAAGGTGTGTGTAGTCCAATTTATAATTAAAGCTATGATTATCCCGAAAAATAGTGTGCAGTAAGTTTCAAAAGAAAAGCCACGTTCATTTCCAAACCATAAAGAAATACTCGCCATCACAAGACCGACTGTACTTATTTTGACAACCTCAAAACCACGTTCCTTGATTCTATGCCTTGCTAGAGTGTGAACAAGATTAACTTTCCCTACGAATGAATGATAGACAATCCATGTTGAATGAACAGCTAATAAAGCAATACTTGTTATGGCAAATACGTTCATAATTTACGTCCTCCGTTTTTTCTTTATACGAAGCTATTTATTCTTCATATTTGCGTTCATGTTTTTTCATCTCTTCTGCCAATTTCCGTACCTGTTTACGCAAGTGATTATCATATTGGAAGATAACCCAATCAGACAGAATTGGCATCCCTACAATGAGCAACATCGTGAGTATAAGTTCCGTCTCGGATTTTATAGGTTCCCATTCACCCATGAATAAATTCCACGCTTGAAAATAACCGAATGCCATTACGAGGATTGTAATTACATAGATGAAGGTGATTTGTTTAACCTTCCACGATCTTGTCCAGTAGTCCCAATAAAGTTTTTTGGTGAAGTCCATAAACATGAGCCATCCACCGATGGCTGTGATAACGAGAAAATATCCCTTAAAGGTCTCAAGAATACTTTGTAATTGCATTTGGTTTCTCCTTTTTTTCATCATAAATCTAAACCAAAGTCGTTTTTTCAATCAATAGTTATATTAGGTAAATCAATCACATAGACTTCATTTTCGAAAATGCTGTCTCGGCTTAAATCAAATTTTGTAGGTAAAGAGTAATATTGCTCTTTTACACCATTCATTTTTTTCGGTTCTTCTAAGAAGTTCAACGTCCACCCAAAACCATCAGCAAAACGTTTACTGACTTCTTGCGTGTCATTTTCATGTACGTAAAGAGTTCGAACCGCACGTTTCACTGGTATATTATCCATTGCATCTAACAACAGCCAATTCGGTTTGTTTCTGACTTCATCGAACACTTTAATTTCTAGTCGTGTGTCACCATCTGTTTTTACAAAATACTCAATTTCCCTTGCATGGATCGCTAACGTCTGTTCTTCCGTATCAAGAGAGATTGTATTGTCCCGACTAATGGATGTACCAAACCGAATGTCATTCACAACTATTGAAGAGGAATCAATTTCCTTCCAACCCGAATCCTTAAATGCCCCATCAGCATCCCTTACGATAATTCCGTAAATGGATGAAACAAGCATATACCCTAAGAAAAGCCCAGCAATGACTAATATCCCTCCGAAAACATAAGGGAAATATGATTTAGGATTTTCTTGTTTTTCAATTGAACGCTTCATCGAATCACTCCATTCTTATAAAGTCAGTGTGGCCTGAACGTCGAAAATGTTTGAGCCACACTGATTTAAGTTGAATCATCTTGTTCAGTTTTGATAAGCAACGATGATATATTCTCCATCATTGTTTTGAAGTTCATCAATTTTCCGATGTACCGTTTTTGTATAATCTTCGTATTCTCCAACCATGAGTAGCGTTGCTTCCTCTTTGCTCACGATCTGTTTAAAGTGATGTTTCAACACTCGATCAAATTCTGCATCATAATCACCTTGTTTGTGAGCATAGAGTTCTACCATGTCCGATCCGTCAAACGTTCTAAACTCAATCACTGTGTTCTCCACGTTAGAACGTTGATTCACCAAGAATAAAATCCCCTTAGCAAAATCTTCCGATTTTTCGTGCCCTTGAAGTTGATAGCTAAAAATTTTAGTCGTTTCCATTTTTTAAATCCCCTTTTGAGTTATTTGGTTATTTTGAATAGAGCGATAAATAAATTTTGCGAATCTCTTCTTTCTCGATCACAACCACATTTTGTTCGTCAATTATACAGACGGCAAAAGGACTGTACACCACCACTCTCCCATCATCCTTCACGTCCACACGGATCACATCCACAACACCGTCCAAGCCATCTATAACGGCTTGAACAGTCTCTATGACTAACGTTCTATTTATCAACTGACGAAAGGCTACAAACGTCTTTAAATCAGTTTCATGATATATGATATGTTCCAAATGTTGCCCACCCCAATCATTGTTTTGAAAACAACTCTTCTTTCCATGTCCTTTTCAACGTCTTGTACGATGGATTATAAAATGCATTGTTTCTTGGATTGACTTTCTCAAACAAAAGATTACCACCATAATTTTCTGCATAATGTTCACTAAGAGGAATGAAATCCTCTTCCTTCAAATACAATGATAAAGTTGCACGTCTTTCTGCTGCGGAATTATCAGAAGTTCGTTCATCTATTTTTTCTTCCGACACTCTGACTGTAAAATATGATTCGTTATCAGTGAAATACATATTATGAACATTGTCATAGGTAGTTCTGAAAATACCTTCGTCCGTTTCTATCAAGTAATCGGGTGTGTCTTTCATTCGATCTTCAAATCGTATTGATTGTATTAAAACCGACTCACTTTCTATTACTTGCCATCTGTTAACTGAATCTAATTTCTCTCCAATATTATTAACAGCCACTTCTTTAGTTGGTAGAATTTTTGCCAACAAAAAAGGGGACAGGAGAATTACAACCAACACTAATGTTAGTGACACATACTTAATTGTAATTCTCCATTTGCCAACCTTATTATTCTCCATTGAAATCCCCTTTCATAAGCATTAGATTACCAATCCCTTATTCAATGACTTGTGGCGAATCCCAACCTTTCGATAGGTCAATATAGTTATCAGGTAGTTTCGTAATAGTCGGTTCAACATTATCTAACGTAAGTGTCGAACTGAATGCTTCCGCATAATTTTTGCTCACCAATTTTAAGTCGTTTTCATTGACGTAGACAACTAACACAGCCCGTTCTCGTTCACCATCTTTCTCTTTAAAAATGGTCATGTTCATGCGTGATTCATCTTCTGTTTTTGCAAGGTAATGAACGTTTTCCATATCCAATACAATAGTACCTTCGTTTGTATCGAACATGATTTGTTTCCCTCTAAATTGTTTGGTCGAAAAATGAACGTTCTCGATAGCAACACTTTCTTGGTGTTCAACATCCCAATTCAACATCGCTTTCTCCAACATTTTTTCGCCTGATCTATCTACAAAAGTTAAGATTAAAAGTAGCACTCCTGTCATTACAACTGCGAACAATAATATAGATTTTCTTTCTTCACTCATGATTTAATCACCCTTTGAGTCCTTTTTATTGTTAAGCATCATACATACAATCCCGATAGCAGCCGATACAATCAGGACTGCAACAATTAAAATAAAAGCAAAAGAATTGAATATCCACCAAAGTTGAAAAGCTTTTATAAATAATGCCCCACTAAACGGGGCATTATTTATCATTAATTCATCTCGCCTTCGAATGATTCATGCAACCAATTCAATGCCATGAATCCAAGTATACTCAGCACGATCATTGTGAATCCAAACACCCAAACACCTGACATATGCTCCACATTTTTAACAAGGATTGAACTTACAAGTGAGATGACAAGCAGTAACACTTGAACCAACATGATAGTGGCTGATTTTCTGAACATTTTAAATTTCTCCCGTCTTTGCTGACAGAACAACCGATGATACGCTATACTTATAGTGTCGAGTTATAAGAGCGTGTGGCTATCCGCCATGCGTTTTTTTGTTGCCATTTTTAATCCATTGACCGTTTATATCCAATCACTAACACTTGCCCGATAATGATATAAAGCAAAAGCGAGGGAAGCAATATCCTATCGCCTGCTCCCCAAGCGATCGAAAAGATAATCGTTGAAAATAGGAGTCCTTTATACAGGCTCACCTTATTACCTTTAGCCTGTTTCTCCTTGTTAAATCTCCGAACCATATATTCGATTAACAAGACGTTCACAACGAATATCAAACCCATATAACTACTAGCCATTTCTTTCCCCTTCCTCGGACTTACACCCGATTCATCAGTTCAGTTAAGGCAAACGGATATTTCTCGACGAATTTATAGCGATCTTGATGCAGGTTCGTCGTGAAATTCGTGAGGGAATTGATGTGTAGCAACTCTTCGAACAACCTCTCGTTCTCTTCGTAAAAAGTCTCGATGCTCGACGTCGCTTTCCAATGTTTCATGCTTCGAACTCCATTAGCCGTGAGTGCAGCATCCATTTTCGTCTGCGTCGCCTTCTCTCGTTTCTTCTCGTTCGATTCAATTTGCGACATGATTTTTTTCACGATTCCAGTCGCATATCGTCTAACCAATTCCTCCGTCGCACTCTCGGTCACTTGATGGTTCAATGTAGTGGTCATCATGCATGTTCCTTTCCCTGACAGGAAAGCCGTGAATTCTGTAATGTCGAGTTACAAAAGCGTGTGGCATCCCGTCATCCGTTTATTTAAACAAATAAGAAGTAGTACATGGTGGCGACAAACAAGGTTGGTACTAGAATCTTCACCACACTCATCACGAGCCTGAGAACCGTTTTAAAGACGAGACCGACAAGAACCAATAGAATGACAAGCGAGATGCTCGAACTCCACATACCAAGGATAATCGTTGATAAATCCATACCTTCACCTCCATCTGATTTTATGTAATGCCCTTGAACTCCTTTCCTAACTTACTCTTTTATTATAGCATGACTTTATACTAAAAACAATAAATAATACATCAAATAATGCAATAGTTACAACGGAAAACGCTTTGATTTCAGTACCGTTCTTTCAATGAACAGTCAGGATGACTTGAGTCATCCCGTCTGTTCGTTTTATTTAGGCTCTTGCTTCTTTTAGAGTGTCAAAGTTTTTCATACTGAGGACGTGTTGGGCATAAGCGTATTCGAACGCTTTCTTATTGATATAGGCATGGACTTCGAGCAAGTCTGTGATGTACCAACGTTGCTCCCCACGGACGTTCTCAATACGATTCAGGATGGTCGTATATGTCGGTTTGTTTCCCTCAGTCAATGTCTCGAACAAGCTATTGGCGTCCTTGATCTTCATCTCCGTCACGTTCGTCGGCGTGAACGAAAGACGGTAATGAATGTTTTCAGCTTCATGATAAGCCATGTAGACACCCGATTTGATTTGTTCTAATTCTTCGACCGTATTAAACACGGCTTCAATCTTTCCATAATGCTCATTCTCGAAATGAAAGACCATATGTTCATTCCGTTCTTCAACGACCACTTTTCCATATACGCCCGTTCGAACGGTCGCTTGGTCTGCCATCCCTTGAATCAACTCCAGTTGTTTTTTTCGAGTGGAATAACGTTTTCCTGTGATGTTTTGAAGTTCTGTGATTTTCATATTGGTCTGTCTCCTTTGATTTTCCCTCGGGCGAAATCGCCCCCTGAGGGTGAATTTTTGCCGTTTTGACACGTTCGACGAACAGCCATCGCAAGGGAAACGTCAAGGGTCTCAGCCAGTCTACTTTTTTTCGTTCAGGAGGGTTTTATGGACGAAAAAAATCGACTGCCCCTTGATGTTGACCGCCGTGACGTGTGCGAGTGACAGGGGAAGAAGCGAAGCCGATCCTTGCCCTGTCAGAGTCCGTCACGTTCGATAGGATGTATCGTCCGAGGGGAAAAACGGTAAACATTCGTGGTCTTCCGTTCCGACTTGGCGGAACGTTCCCTGCTTGCCTGAGCAAGCCCACGGTCTTGACCTTGACCTGACGCTCCGAGCGTCCCGTCAAATCGTGCAGGAACGTACAGCCCGACACGTCCCTCGGACGTGCAGCCAATGGCCGGTTCATCTCCGATGATCTCGCTATTGGCGACGGAGTGTCGTTATCGCGCGATTTAGGGGCGTTGCGGTGGGTTGTGGGGGCTTGGGTGGTCGATGCCCTTCCGAACACCTTACCCCCCGCCCCATGAGCCATAAAACGCTTTTAACATAAAAAAAGAGCAGGGATGCCCCTACTCTCGTTCGATACTATTCGTTTTGTCATACCACTTTTCAAATCGGTCGATACATCGGCGGAGTCCTACCCCACTTAATATCACGATCCCGATACAGAACGTGAAGAAAAATATCGTGACTCGGTTGTGAGCATTCGTGCCGACCATATAATTGTTCTGTAAATGATACATGATAATAAACACGGTAATACTTCCTGCCACATACAAATTGACAATATTACCTTTAAACCACTTCAAATTCATTCCCCCGAAACGAGACAGCAACATCCCTTTTCAATTCTTTGGTTCAATCGCCTTTAAAAACGTTTGCTTCACTAGCGTGTACACATCGTCATCCAACTCACTTAAATAGTTGATGAATGCGATCTGGACGACTTCTTTGAGCAAGTAACCATTTTTGATTTGACTGACCCGTTGCACTTCTTCATTGGAAATTCGGACGGTGAAGATGGTCAACGTCGTGGGAAGATACGGGTTGTCCCGATATGCTCCCATCAATTCGATGAATCTTCCTTTGGTCTTTAATTCGAACGATAAATCTTCTAACGTGACTTCCCTTAGTCGTGTCTCCAATCTGCGAATCATGTCGATGAATAACTCGTTGTAACTGTACTGTGACAATGATTCTTTAGCGTCTGTACCTAAATGCCTATCCATGATCCATTCGAGAAAGGGTGACTTTTGGTTGCTCAGAACGTCGAAGACACTATCGAACAACACTTTGTAAAATGGGTGTACCTTATAGGTTTTTGTAGGATAAGACATACATGGAAACTCCAATCTGTGGGGTACGTTCACCATATCTCCGTACGCCCTTTAATCAGATTGAGTGTATCATATCCATGTATTGAAGTAGTGACGTTTTTTATCGTTTCCATACCTGTGAAGTTCCTGTCTCTCTCTTTTGAACGGATAAAGTCATGGCTCCTGTGTTGAGAAAATTAAATGCTTTGAAGCGATATTCGCCGTTGACCGTCACTTGTATCTGACCTAAATGGTCAGCAAGTCCGTCGGGTCTTCCTTGGACGTCATAAGCGACACTATATCCATTCTGTTTTAATCCCGTCTCGTCTAACCGTGTCTCTGCATATTGTTTTAGTGAAGGGGTGACGCCCCCTCGCATCTCGGCTTCCCGAGTAATATCGGCTGCCACTACCGACGCTTGGTGCGATTGGACTCCATAAATCGCTAGATCGGGAATGAAAATGATAAATGGTATGAGCATGAGTAGAGCAAAAGCCGTTCCTACAATTCCCTTCATCTTAAATCCTCCTTTGATTTGATAAAAGGGCAGTCAGTTGAATGACTGCCCTTTTAAATCTTACTCCCATCCTGTCGGTACTTTAGAAGTTCCTGTCTTGAATTGGTTCATGACGTCCGTGAAGACGTCCTTACCGAACAAGATGACGATTGCTCCGACGAGGATTCCAAGGGCGACACCGATATAGACAAGCACGCCTTCTTCCGACGTTCCTTTAGCCGACGTTTCTTCTGAGTTAAAGTTACGGACACGTTCGATGACGTTCCCTTTGAGGATTTCTGCTTTAGCGTATAGTTTCTGCGAGTAGGTTGTTAACATGGTTAGTTGCTCCTTTGAATGTGTATTAGAATGTTGTGAAGTTTGAGAACTGCGTATACATGAGCACACCGACAAACGTGAGTATAACGACGATGTATGGAAGGATAATCGAGATGATGTAGTTATCAAGTACGTTTTCACGGTTCTCGATCTCTTCGTTATACGTCCCTTCCTTCAACTCACTCATGATTTCTAACTGATAGTTCAAGATGCTTGCTGAGTTTTTCGTATCAACTTTCATCATCTGTTCGAGTGCAATCATAAACTCTTTGGCTTCTCGGATTTGAACCCGATTCGCAAAGTTTATGAACGGTCGTGAATCAGCAGGATATAGTTCAATCTCCGTTATCAGGTTCTCGACATATGGGTGTAAGTGTTCTCCTGCATACGTGATACTTTCTTTGATTGCCGTTAATGGTGAGCGACTTTCTAACAGGATGGAGAGTGAAGAGAAATAGTCAGGTAGTTCCATCCGTAGTTGATTGAGATAGTTTTCTTTTCGCTTCTGCAATCGTTTCATCGGGATATTGAAGATCAGTACGGCGACGGGCAATGAGATGTATGTGATGACCGGTACATCAAATGCACTTCCGATACCATAAGCGTAAATGACAGCCATGAATGCCAATCCAAATCGAATGAGCATGAAGCGATTGAATGATTGCGGTGACTTGGCATCTTCTAGTTGGTATTCGATATAGGCTCGATACCGATTCCAAGATGTAAACCGTTCTAAGAACGGTAAGTCCCTGGCATTCTCTCGTTCCTCCTGTTCTTGTTTCAATACCGACTTCAAGACATATTTCTTACGCACCTGAATATCAGAGAGCGTAAGAATTGTCTTGTAAGCGAGGACACCGATAAGGACTAGAAGGACGACCGATATGACTTGAGTTAGTGTCACGTTCTCAATCATATCCATACTGCCTTACTCCCATCCTGTCGGTACTTTAGAAGTTCCTGTCTTGAATTGGTTCATGACGTCCGTGAAGACGTCCTTACCGAACAAGATGACGATTGCTCCGACGAGGATTCCAAGGGCGACACCGATATAGACAAGCACGCCTTCTTCCGACGTTCCTTTAGCCGACGTTTCTTCTGAGTTAAAGTTACGGACACGTTCGATGACGTTCCCTTTGAGGATTTCTGCTTTAGCGTATAGTTTCTGCGAGTAGGTTGCTAACATGGTTAGTTGCTCCTTTGAATGTGTTTGGTTTTTAAGAGTCGGTCGGGTCATAAATTTCAATCTTTGCCAACCGTGTGTAGATGAATAATACATAGATCAAGGCGATGAACATGATGATGTTTGATACGGCGTTGTTTTGTATGGCTAAGAAATTGTCATACGAAATCAGGATGAACATGAACGGGATTGAGAACATTAGTAGACATAACGTCCGCCATATTTTGAACTGAGAACGATACACCATTGCGAGACGCTGTTTGAAGACCTCCTTTTTCTTCATTTGGTTGGCGACCTCTCGAAGTCTGCTTGTATCAGAACTCCCACTGTCCTCAATGACTTGGATTTGGTCATGGAACAGTAGGACGATCTTTTGGGGATAAGCTTTGTTGAAATCGTGAAACGCTTGTTTCGGCGTCTTGCCCTCACTCAAAATGAGGTATGCCTTTTCTAACCTTGACTTCAACGGTTCTTCTAGGCTCGGCAAGATGGAGGAAATCGCCCCTTTCAAATTGCCGAACGTGCCGTATGCCGTCGTGAGAGACGACATATACACACTGAGATGATGGTCAGTCTCTTGGATATAATCACGCTTGATGGTGTGAAGTTTGATGATAGTTGCAACGACACCACCTAGCAACGATAACGGAATCAATGTGAGAAACGCTTTGAAGTAGACAAAGAATGCGATAATGCCGATCACCGTTCCAGTGATGAAATAAGTGACATACATTTGTTTGGTGTATGGTTTATGGTATTGCTCGGCTTGTTCCATAACATAGGATGGAACAAGATAGTTCAGGAACGGGTATCGGCTTCGGATTGTTTTTCGTTCGTCTTCGGAGTCATTCAAGACCTTAGAAAGACGTTTTCGTTTCGACGATGGTTCGAAGTCGATCACTTTCAGAATCAACACGTAGGCGACGATGCCGATGACGAACAACATGAGCACGTTCAGCACATCTTGAAGGGTCATACGTTCACCGCCTTGAGAGGGGCGAAAGCTTCGATGGCTGCCAAGTCCCTGTGATAACTCATTAGTTCCTGCCAAAGTTCGGGCGACATAGCCGATTGGATCTCGTGACGTTCTGTCATCTCGTTAAATCTGACGAGTGTATTTCCGTTCGCTTTACCGTTTTCGAATCCTCTATACTCGACGACTTCATGAATGCGTCGGACGTTCCCGAATCTTTTCAGATGAATCCCGATTCTGAAACCGTCTTCTGAGACGATTCGATTGCCATAGATATGGGCTTCTTGCATCTCACCTTCTTGACACAAATCAACGAATCGTGAGACCGAACCGAATGCCGATTTTGAGTGCAGCGTCGTATTGACGATATGACCTGTCCCGACGGCTTTCAGGATGAATAACGCTTCTCCACCACGAGATTCTTGAATCATGATGTAGTCAGGGTTTTGACGCATGGCGTTTTTCAAATGGTATTGATAACCGTACTCCGTCCCACTGTCTCCCTTCGCCCCACGGTTCTTCCACATCTTGATGGAGAATTTATCTTTAGGATAAATTTCATCAAGGTAAGATTCAGGGGTATCTTCAATCATGATGATGGTTGCGTTCGGTTTCGTGTAGCGTGTGAAGTATCGGAGCAATTCTGTTTTCCCTGTACCTGTTTCTCCACCAATCAAGTGTGATTGGGTGGCGAATGTCAGGCTCAACAGGTTATAAATGTTCTCGTCCATATATCCCGATTGAATCATGTAGTCTTTACTCAAACGTAGGTTCTTAGAGATTGTCCGCATCTGTAAATTCGGACTCGGACTTAAATCGAAACCGACGACGTTGATACGGATTTGAGGGAAAATCGCATCGAATGACGGGCTACCATATGAGAAGTTTTGGTCACTGGCGAATGCGAAACGGCTCAATAATTCGACATACGATTGTTCGTTGTCGAATTTCAAATCGACGTGATACTTTCCTTTTGTAACGTGATCAACCCAAATGTTGTCGTACCCGTTACATGAGATGTCGGTAATGTCAGGGTCGTTTCGGAGTTCTTCGAGCACGTCCAGTCCAACGATACGTTCGACGATGATATTTGTTACTTCGTCCAAAGTCAGGTCGTCTAAATATTCTTTGTGACGCTGTGTGAAGTCTGTCTTGGAAATGATCTTGGTGATTTGTTGTCGAAGTTTAGCACGTTTTGATTCGTTCCCGAACGCATCTCGAATCAATTCCTTGTATTCATCTGTCTTGAGGGTTGTTTTGACGTCCTCGATTACTCGGGTGTCTAACCCTTCACTTCGTCGGTTCGATGTTCTCGTCCCTGATTGAACGTTCAGGTACACGAGATTGTCGAGGTTGAGTCGGTTTTTGTTTCTCAGGTTCGGTTGCCGATATTTCGGTAATGTGTTCTTCACGAGTCATTACCCCCGTCCACTAAATACTTTTTGTAAGAGCGATGAATTCTGATTTTCTACCGTCACTTGGATTTGAATACCTAAATCTAATACGAGTCGTTCAAGTGATCGACGGATCAATTCTGAATCAGGCTGTAAAGCCAATTCTTCTTTTTGACGCTCTGGATCGAACGGGATGATGCAGTTTGTGTCGAGGAGACTCTTATACTCACTACCAGGCACTTCCTCACTCGCCATGTTTAGAACGTCATGCCATTTATCCCGTAACTCTTTGTTTTGTTCGAACAGGAATCGTTTCGCATCTTTTTGTTTCATCAGTTTCGTGATAGAAGGGGTCGTGACAGAAATGATGTGGTCACTATGTTTCATCATTTCAAATGTGAACATGTGATCGACGTCGTTAGCGAGTTTACATACGATGAAGTCGTACTCTTGTTCTAGCAGCGTCGAGGTGAACCGTTCCACATAATCAAGTACAAACTCTTCAACGTTCTCTCCCGAATAATCAATCAGGTCAGGAACATCGACGTCTTTAATATCCATCGGGAAGACGAGGAACGAGACTTCTTTTTCGATTCCTTGATAGATTGCCTTTTGCTTGCGATCACCATTCGCCACAATGTCTTCATGCGAGAGGATATAGTTTTTGACGGACGCGAATTCGCCTTGTGTGGTGCGTTCAAAGTAACTGTTAATGTCCTTGCCCTCCGTATGGATTTGAAGGGCTTTTGAAATGAGTGGATTGTTTGTATCGAGTTCGACGTACAAGACGCTGTAATTTTGCTGTGCAAGCAAGTTCGAGAAAGCCAACGATACCGTTCTCAAACCTTGTGATTCAGCATTGGCATAGAAAGAAATGATTTTTTTCTTTTTCATTGGGTCTCTTCTCCCCCCTCTTCTGTTTCTTCATACTCACCGTTGATGTAACGCATGATTTCTTCGTCTGACAATTCCTCGCCCTCAGCCGACGGGTTATACGAGTGGCTTGTGGCGACAGGAACTACATCCCCGACCAATTTTGCTTTGTTCAATGCCCCGTTCAGTTCACTTGGGACTGCAAAGATATAGATGGATGCGAGTGACGGTTCTGTGCTTGCCGTGTTTTGCTCATCGTTCTGTTCTTGCTTTCCTTCGTTTTGGAAGACGTTCGATGCTTGAGCATCCTTAACAGCCACGACACGCACATTCGCTCCTAAGCGACCGTACATGACTTTTCCTTCGTTGTTGTCCTTCTTAGAACGGAAGTAGAGGTCAACATTGGCATTCGGGATGATGCTGTTTCCTAGTGATGTTTCGAGGTCAACGAGTAATGGGAACGCCACCTCATTTTCTTTAAGGTTCAAAATCGCACTATCAGGAAGCTGTTCTTTGGCTAAGATTTTTTCATCGTAAAGCATCGAGTTTTTCGGAATTCCGAATCCACTGACCGTCCATTTCCCAATGACCTTGTTTGGGTCGGTGATGGCGTTTGGTGGGACGGCTCGACTCGGGACTTCTTTCATGATAATCATGTCTTCCGTGATTTCTGTTCTCGGCGGAATTTCAGCCTTGGTGTAAACAACGTTCACGGCGTCGATTTCTGCACTGATTTGAAATCTTGTATAGAAGACGATTCCACATACAAGCGAGATGACGAGAAAGGCAGCCACCAGTTGTTTTTGAATCCTTTTCTTCTTCTTCATGGTGTTTCTCCTTATCGGTTTAGTTTTTTAGCTTCGATGATGTACACGTTCCGACTACGGGAAATGGTTTCTTCTTTTTTCGTGAAGTTCGTACTTCCTTCAAGGCTTGTGTACGCATCGGTTGCAATGATTGGTTGGTCAGTCAGATAGTAAATGTTCAGGAAACGATCTCCGTCTCGGTAGTTCACTGATTGAGCATAGTTTCGGACAAGTGCTTCTTTGGCGATCTCGGGGTCAATGGTCACTTCCTCACTGACCCTGAGATGCCCCATGTTCACAGATTGATTCAGAGCGTTTCGTGTGCCGTTATCGAGTGCATTTTGATTGTCTGTGGCAACGAAAGCCGTCTCATTGTAGGCGACGTAAAAAACAATCACGAACATTGCGAAGAATGTTACTAAGCCACCCCATATCACTTTACTCATGTAGCATCACTTCTTTCTCGGAATACTGATTTGATTGAACATTGACTTTCCTTTTTGCAATGGGTTCATTTCAGCATATTTTTGAATTTCAGCAATCTTATCTCTCGTGAGGTAATAAGTTGAGTTATAGCTTGAATTTGGGTTGAATGGGTCATTCGTCCAATTGCTGTACCAAGTTTTCAATGAGTTGATTGTCGTCACGTTGTTTTTCATGTTCCAACCGATCCCTGTTGGGAATGGTTCGTCAGGAGACAAAGGACGTTGATAGAAGTCATCGTTACCGTTCAAATCATTGATTGGAGAACCCTCGACATTGACGCCACCCGACACGCAAGTTGTCATGTTGTTTATTCCTGCACCCGTCGCTACTGTATCGAATTCTATTGTTCCGTTCGGATAGTCGAACGGGATATAGAACTTCGTCCCCCCGTTGATTAGCACGTCAGAGAGATTTCGTCTCGGGTGTGTTGAGGTGTTTGAATCGAAGACGTTCCCACTGAATTTCTCAAGGTAGACGTTCGGTAGTTTGAATGTCGTCGTGTTCATTCGGTTGAGACTTGCTTCATATCCACCGACCGTAAAATCACCGAAGCCGATTCCAGTTCGATAAGGATATGGAAGGTGGTTCGATAACGTCGGGAAGTAGGATTTCACTTGCTTCGTTCCAGTTCCATTTGATAGAGGGTCATCGTTCTGATAGATAGAAGAAACCGTGTAATCGAATCCGTACCCTGCCTTTCGGGTCATATGATTGCTCGGGATAGACAGTGACGTGATGACACGTTCACCGTACATCGTTTCTCCTTCTTCACTGTTGTTAACAGTGCGAACAACCCCCGACATTTCTGATGCTTCACCTAGAGGTGAGCACATTAGAACAGATTCGTTTGAAGCGACATAAATCGGAGTTTCGATTACGTTATTATCAAATGTTTTTTCATCGACTCCACTATACGAATAGCGATTCGAGTTAATATCTGCGATCACTTCACCGTCACTTGGTAAAGTCCAGTCAATTGTTACTTTGCTAAATGAGTTTTCCGTTAGAGTCGTTGTTTTAAATGCAACGGTCTGTGTTCCAAATTTCAGTGTATAGCTTGTACCAATTGTGGAAAGTGCTGTTTCTTTAGCTACAAGATCGTTATATTCTTTTTGATAATGACCAATTTCGACCGTCAATGAGTTGATGCTACATTCAAGGTTAGCAATCCGTTGTAATACCGGTTCCATCTGATTGACGATCTGCTGTGCTTTTGCATTATCTTCATCTTTAACAGCTTGATTGTATTGCGTGTTCAAGCTACTGTAAGTCGATTTCTCTTGACTTAATTTAGTTTGTTGTGAAGATTTTAGAGACGTACGATATGAAATATCATCTTGAATGTCAGCTTTCGCTTCATTTCGATTCGACGCATACGATTTCCGATAGAATGTAACGTTTGTTTGAGTGACTTGATTTGCCTGTACTGTTTTCCCATCAATTTCTCTTGCTTCAAGATCGAATTCATATTCATATCTAGGTACAGGAGTTACAGGTGCTTTACACATTCCGTCAGGCTTACCAGGCTTGCTCGGAGGTGGAGGTGGTGCTTGTGTCGGTGTATATTTCAACCTTGCTTGTGTACCTGCTGTTCCAAAATAAACACTGTTCGCCCATCTTTTGGCGTTTCCGTCTTCGGGCGTCCTCATTCCTAGCCATATTGTTGTTTGAGTTTCTTCTTGGTCAATCATTTGGTAGAGACGGTCAACCGAGAAATACTTTTGACCAACTTGACTAGGCAATTGACGTGGGTAAGTTCTTCGAGTAACAGGATAGTCTAATGTTTTGACCATACTGGCTTGTCCGCCTGATCTCATACTCAGATTTCCTTTGCCCCATGCTCGATTACCAAATTCAAATGGTGTCTTCAATTGGGTGTAGACAATCCAGTTATCAACCTTTTTGACGATGAACAATGCCCACTCTGCGTTTTCGTAATCGTCGGGGAACAGTTCTTTTAACGGGAGATAGGCTGAGAATCCAACGTTGTCATATCGCATATTACAGGTCAGGTTGTTTCGGTTTACTGCGGAAGCAGCACATTCGTTCCACACGCCTGCCCCTTGGTTGTTGTACTCAAGGTCTTCCGTTGCAGACAAATTTCCGAATTGATCGGCACTAAAGACTTTTGTCGAGCCGATGTTGTTTTTACCTGCCACTTTACGAGCGACGATATACGTTCTGTTATTGGTTGAAGTATGGCGTTTGTGACCGAATAAGACCGCATATCCCGTGAAGTTGAAATACTGTAAGTTCCCTTTTCCAAAGTCCCTTGAAGTGATGCGATAACCGTCGTTGATATACTTTTCGTTGTAGACGTCATAGGAGAGCCGTAACCCTTTTTCCATGTCGTGATCGTTCGAACCGTAGTTTTTGTTCCATCCACTTCTTACTGATGAAGGAACGTCATATGGATTGGCATTGACGGAGTTACTACTTATCAAAACGAGAAGCAACATCGTTGTTGCGACAAGTTTTTTCATGTCTTAAAACTTCTTTCTGAACACAAAGTAGAGGACGCCTGCAATGACAGCACTACCGACGGCCAGTCCGCCGAATAAGAACCCGTTATTACTTTTCGTTTCTCCTGCCGTTAGATTCGGTGTCTTGATTTCAGACACGACGTTTTCTTTGGCGTCATCCGTTTTCTCGTCTGATTCTGATTTCTCAACGTCCTCTTTCTTGTCGTCTTTCTTTTCAGCAGTTTCATTCTCTTCTTTTTTGTCTGCTTCTTTTTTGTCATCCGACGCTTTTTCTTTCGTCTCGGCAGTTACTTTTTCGTCTGATTTTGAATCGTCTTTTTGGCTGTCGTTTTTGGTTGCGACACTACTTGTTTGCTTTTCTTCACTTTTTTGACCCGTTTGACTGGTTTGTGTACTCGGTTTTGTTTCTGAGGAAACTTTTTCGTCACTTTTGGGAGAGTCACTAGGCTTGCTTGGTTGAGTTGGTGCAGGCTTCGTTGGTGCAGGTGCAGGCTTCGTTGGTGCAGGTGCAGGCTTCGTTGGTGCAGGTGCAGGCTTCGTTGGTGCAGGTGCAGGCTTCGTTGGTGCAGGTGCAGGCTTCGTTGGTGCAGGTGCAGGCTTCGTCGGTGCAGGTGCAGGCTTCGTCGGTGCAGGTGCAGGCTTCGTCGGTGCAGGTGCAGGTTCTTGATAATCATTCACTGTATAGAATGTGAGATCCGCAAAAAGGTATTTTCCACTTGCGAGTACCAATTCAACCGTTTGTCCGTTAACAACTTTTCCTGTATACATTCCTTCTGCCACGAAATATTTGTCTGTCTTGTTGTAACCGCCTGTGACAAGTCCTTTGCATTCACCAGTTGCTTGAGCACGAGTCCCGCCCTGATGTTTGCTTGCGTAAATTGTCATCGTACACGTTGTACGGTCGCCGTCTGCTTTTGCAGTTAGTGGCGATGTAAGCAAACCGACCGAGAGAGCCAAGACCCCAAGGCTCGTTGTAATTTTTTTAATCATGTTTTAAAACCCCTTTTTCGTTTTTTTGTTCTTACTAGATTAAGGATTGGAGAATGAGAAGTGCCGTAAAGATGAACGGTGCTTCCGCATGGACTTGTTTGCCTTTCCAATTTCGTTTGACTGTTCTTATCCCGATCTCACCGATCAAGCTGACAAAGATGTACACGACGATTGCCGTGAGGAATAAAAACATGGTGTCCCAATATGAAATGATGTTCAAGAACATGAATACGTTCACGAGCATCTTCACATCCCCTGCCCCAAAGGAGAGTATCGGCAACTTACTAAACAGGATGAAGAATGCGAGCGTATAGATACCAATAAGTAATGTGTTGATGAACTGCCCTGTTCCGAACGCAATCGACAAGAGAAGAATCGCCATCGGGTAATGAAGGAAGTTTTTGGTGATGCGATATTTCAGGTCGTACACGACGTTCACCATCATATATAGAAGAAAAACAAAAGAGAATATATGTTCGGTAGTCATGACTACTCCTTTCGCTAAAAATTAACTTACCGTATTTGGTAAGTTGAATGCCCTATTTCATAATCCTACCAAGAAATGTTTTTCGCTTACTCGGTAATTCTACTAAATCCTTTGGTAAAAATCTACTGATTATTGATAGTAAATTAGTCTCAAATTGAGTTTTTAGCACACTGTTTATATCATATAGCAGTTTTGTCTCCTGTAACGCCTGAATTACCATCGGATATTCGATGTATGGCAGCGTAGCGATCGGACGCTTTAACTGTTCGTAAATCTGATTGAGTGTGCGAACATCTTTTTCTTTGAAGTCCTTCATTAGCACCAGTTCGTAATTGTTTCCAACTTGCTCTTTCAAATGTTTCATTGCCGTGTACTCAGGTGTCGGGACTTCAACGCCATACTCTTCATAATTCAGATTAGCATAGTCGAATTTGATTGGGTCAGGTTCGACCGCAACCAAGACAAGGCTTGCGAGTCGCATAAGTTTCTGAACTTCGGGGTCTCTCCATCTATCAGAAATATCTAAGATAACGATGTTACTTTCAGTAGCATGGGTCAACATAAGAAGTTGATGATATTCGAATTCACTCAGACTTGGTTTAAGTGAATCAATGACATGCCAATGTACACCGAACTTGGTGAACGGACGTTCCTTGAGATTGCCCATCTGTTCTTCTCGAACGAATCGACTCAAGTCGAAGTAAGAATCGGTTTCTTCATGGATTTGGAGATAGTCGTACATATACGGCTTAATCAAAGGATGCTCTACATATGAGACGGAAAGCCCTCGCTCTCCAACCATTCTAGCAAGGTTTGTCGCTAAGATCGTCGAGCCTGCCGATCGATTCAATGAACCGACGACGATGATCTTAAATGGAATGCTCTCATAGATACGCTCGATTTTTTCTCGCTCGATGATTTTCTCTTGATAGACGATACGTTCTTTCTTCATGCTTTCGTCCAGTTCATCTTGCAACTCGTCTTCGATGATTTCTTCTTCGACTCCGAAATGCTCGACTAGATAGGACTCTAATGCCTGCAAGTTCTGTTCGAACAAGAAGTAACGGACGCCCTTCTCACGGAGCATTTGAATATAGGTTTCGCTTCCCTCCATCGTCTCGTGCAAGATGTAAAGATCGGGGGTCGTGAATTCAAGGCTATCTTCCAACGTTTTCATTGAAGAACAGAGTGTCATTTCGAATTCAGGAAGATTTTTTATGGTTGTAAGTTTCCGATTCAAGAGACTGAATAACGCATCACTCTTGACTACTGCTGTGATTTTCACCTTTACCCTCTCCCTTCGGTTTCTGAGATTCTTCTTCAAGGAAAAGGTTAAAGACTTCCATGAACAATTCATCTTTCTTTTCTTTCGGAATCGAGTTCATGAACATTTCCAAATCAGAAAAGTGGTTTGGTACATCGCCATCGTTTTGAACGACCTGTTCTCTTGTGTTCAAAAATGAATCAACTAGAATCTTTTGCATTTCTCCAACATCACCACCCGTCAATTCCGCATTCGCTTTAGCGACATTCACGAGATGATGCTGCACGACTTTCATTTCATCTTGGATTCGTCGAAAGACCAATTTTTCAAAGACCCTCTCGGTCTTCCCCGAAACCAATTCTTGATAATTGATCGTTGCCATATCTGCACTCCTTACTCAAAATGAATACTGTTTTTCCCTTATATTCATTATACTACATATTTTAAAATTAAAACACTTTTTTGTTAATAATCACATCAGTGATTTACAGTAGCCTTTGATGAACCAAACAGCATAGGAGTCGATTTCCGTGATTGGACTTTCTCGAAGAAGCGTTCAAGGTAAGAGTCAGTGATTCGTGCAGGAACAGTGTCCATCCGTTCAGCCAAGATGTTTTCAATGACCCACATCTTACGAGTCACGAACGCATAGTCTTCGATGACACTTTCAAGCGTTTCTTCGATTGATTTCACCATAACCTCATTATTCTCGTCCTTTGCTTTTTGGCGGAGGGTCTTCACTTGGATCATGTTGTCGTATGCCATTGATCGATCCTTTCTCACCAGTTGTAACAATGCGAGTAGTTCATAAGTGCTCATCAACATCAATTCTTTTGTCGATTTCATGATATTGCTCAAATCAACGATTGGTTTGACAACGTTCTTTTTACGTTCGCTATTCTTCATGACTTCCGACGCTGCCAAATCCATTTGACAAAATTCACAATGTGCGACTGTCTCTTTTACCGTTACTTCCGTTCCACAATACATGCAAGTTTTCATAGTATGTACCTCCTGAATTTTTATATTGTGAGAGTGGTTTCCCACCCTCACCGCCGATTAGTTTGATTGAAATTGACCAAGTGCCTTAACTGCGTTATCAACGAGCCATTGATGGCTCGGTTGCTTCCCGTCAAACGGGAGAATCTTAATGACTGTTCGGTTTGCAGGGACAAACGCTCGGTACTTATCGTCTTTTACTGCGAAGTGTACAACTCCTGAACGTGTACTCACCATCGCATAAACGTCACCATCCAATAACTTAGTGATATGAGCGAATTTTGTTTGTTCATTTGTGTGTTTCATCTTGGTTTGTCTCCTTTTGTTTTCCCTCGGGCGAAATCGCCCCCTGAGGGTGAATTTTTGCCGTTTTGACACGTTCGACGAACAGCCATCGCAAGGGAAACGTCAAGGGTCTCAGCCAGTCTACTTTTTTTCGTAACGGTGTATCTGCGAAAAAAATCGACTGCCCCTTGATGTTGACCGCCGTGACGTGTGCGAGTGACAGGGGAAGAAGCGAAGCCGTTCCTTGCCCTGTCAGAGTCCGTCACGTTCGATAGGATGTATCGTCCGAGGGGAAAAACGGTAAACATTCGTGGTCTTCCGTTCCGACTTGACGGAACGTTCCCTGCTTGCTTTATGCAAGCCCACGGTCTTGACCTTGACCTGACGCTCCGTGAGGACTGTCAAAACGGACAGGAACGTACAGCCCGACACGTCCCTCGGACGTGCAGCCAATGGCCGGTTCATCTCCGATGATCGAGCCAGTGGCGACGGGGTGTCGTTATCGACCGTTTTAAGGACGAGGCGGTAGGGTCTCCAGTCGCTTGGCAGCCGTCCATCGGCTGCCTTAGCGAATGTCCCTATGAGCCAAAACCCGTTCTTATTATGCCTTATTCTTGAAAGTGGGGTGGGGATAAAAATGTGCAAGGTACTATCGTTAACCTTATCGGTCGAGATGTACTGACTTAAACAACGCACGTCTGCGTTTGTTTGAACGGATGTGTGTTCAATGCTTTTATCTTTCGAACGACTCAAGGCGGACGAAAGATTTCCTCTTTCAACCGATTCTCGATGAATCGGTCATTCACTCATTAGGTGAGGGTTCTGTTCAGAAACCTCACCATCCTTGCGTGTTCGGTTTGATAAATCAGGGATGACCGTTTGTTTGGTCATCCCTGCTTCGGTTCTATTAAAAAATATTTTCTGCCGTGATTTCGGTCACTGTCGGCTTCCCTTTGATTCTTTCGATTTCTTTCCGAACGTGTTTGCCGAACGTGAAGCAATGGATTTCGTGAAACTGTTCTGCCCGACACGTCGTGACTCGCGTTTTTTCAAGGAACGGTGACAAGAACTTGATGCTGTCTCCGAAGTCCTTATGTTCACTGACCACCAATACGTTCCCGTACAGCACACGGTCACCATAACTGACACGAACATCGCTATCCTGTGATTTAAAGAGCATTGTCGGCAATTCTTCAAAGTCGTTGTGCGAAACCTTTTCGCTTCTTTCGCTGAAGACACGGATCTGATTCGGTACATAATCAACCGATGATTCGAGACCTTTTCCGTATGGGATGATGACGTAATCTTCTATCTGAACTTCTTCACACGCCTTTTCATTTGCTTTGAAAATCAACTGCATTCCCTGTTCGGCTTTTTCAAGCGTCACGATCTCGGGATGCTCCTTCGAAGAGTGGAACAGCAGGGACAGTTTGTACTTCTTGTAACGTTCTACTCTCTCGACGAACCAATCGAACATGAATGTGTCGTTCGGGTCGTCTGCTTTCGGGTTATCCTTCTTGATTTCAAGTGCATAAGCTTCGGCTACATAATGCGGAATCCCTTCTAAATAGGCGACACAAGCCGTCCATTCCTCGAACGTTCGAACTTCTCCTTTACCGAACTGATTTTCGACGGCGACGAATTTATCATTCGACTCGTCATAGCTTAGGAATTTCCCAAATGGCAAGCCCGTCTTTTCGATTTCTCTCACTTCTTTCATTGAGACAACTTGTAAATCTGTGAATAGCAACATATGTAGTTCCTCCTGTTTTCCCTCGGGCGAAATCGCCCCCTGAGGGTGAATTTTTGCCGTTTTGACACGTCTGACGAGACACCCGTTGCAAGTGCAGCGTCAAGGGTCTCAGCCAGTCTACTTTTTTCGTTCAGGGTCTTCGGACGAAAAAATCGACTGCCCCTTGACGGGAACGCCGTGTCGAGTGCGAGTGACAGGGGAAGAAGCGAAGCCGATCCTTGCCCTGTCAGAGTCCGTCACGGTCAATGAGGTGTATCGTCCGAGGGGAAAAACGGTAAACATTCGTGGTCTTCCGTTCCGACTGGGCGGAACGTTCCCTGCTTGCTTTATGCAAGCCCACGGTCTTGCCATTGGTCTTGGTCTTACGCTCCGTGAGGACTGTCAAAACGGACAGGAACGTACAGCCCGACACGTCCCTCGGACGTGCAGCCAATGGCCTGTTCATCTCGGATGATCGAGCCAGTGGCGACGGGGTGTCGTTATCGACCGTTTTAAGGACGAGGCGGTAGGGTCTCCAGTCGCTTGGCAGCCGATTTATCGGATGCCTTAGCGAATGACCCTATGAGCCAAAAAAGGTTTTTTAGAACGATTTCCTGGTATCACAACCTCAAAATTGCTCGAACGTGCTCGAACCAAATTCAATTAACTTATCCAGACCTAGTTTGTATGATAGAGACAGAAACGTTTCGAATACAGATTTGAAAGGAGTTGTTGTTTTTTGGAAAAATGGATGCTTGGTATCGTATTGGCAGACTTGATGGTGAACATCATCGGTCTCTTCGTCTAATTAATTGAGCACAGAGAACAGACAGTCGTCGGTTCGTTTTCTTCTCTTTCAATCGGTATCGCAGAGCGATACCGGTTCTCTTTTTTTTCGTTTCCTCATAGGATAACGAAAAAAATCCTCTTTAACCCGATTCTCGATGAATCGGGGGTCAATCAGGGCGAGTGTTCATCACTCGCCTTCCATTCGTGAGCGATTCGACTTTTTCAGGAGGATCGAGGACAAAAGAAAAAGAGTGGTTACCCACTCTCCTTTGCTTAACAATATCCTTGCTGTTTCAAACTGATGTAATTCCCTTTCTCGTATCCCACGATTACATGGTCGAGTAACGGGATGCCGATTATCTCCCCGACCTCTTTCATTCGGGCGGTCACCGCAATATCATCGGGAGAAGGCTCGCATATGTTAGACGGGTGTTGATGGACTAAAGCAAATGAAGCACAGTTGTTTATGATAAGTCCCTTCATGACCTCTCTAGGATGAACGAGGCTTGATGAAAGCGTACCGACACTGACTTTTTCAATGCCGATGATTCGGCTTTTGGTGTTCAAGAGGACGGCGAGTAGCACTTCTCTATCAAGGTCACCGATTAAAGGTTGTGCAAATTTTGCTATATCATATGGCGAACGGATGTATTCAACCTCACTCTCGTTTTCAGTTTGGACGATAACTTGTCTGATGGTTTGAATCTCACGAATCATCTTCCGTCCTCTCACTGGAGTTTTCTTCTGTTCTTTCAATTCGTCAAATCCTAACGGGTCACTTTCTTTATAACCTATTCCCGTATGCTCGATGACCTCAATCCATGCCATTCCTTCAAACTCGTCAAACGTGACACCACCTAGATATGAGTCGTAATCGTCATATGCTTCAAGTAAGATGGATTTTTTCCCTCGTTGTGTACGGTTTTCATCATAAACCGTACAATACCACGAATCCGTTCTCACCCGATATTCTTGTCTTTCGATTTTTGTAGGCGTTTTTGCTTTTGTCATATGTAGTTCCTCCTGTTTTTCCCCTCGGGCGAAATCGCCCCCTGAGGGTGAATTTTTGCCGTTTTGACACGTTCGACGAACAGCCATCGCAAGGGAAACGTCAAGGGTCTCAGCCAGTCTACTTTTTTTCGTTCAAAAGGGTTTTATGGACGAAAAAATCGACTGCCCCTTGATGTTGACCGCCGTGACGTGTGCGAGTGACAGGGGAAGAAGCGAAGCCGATCCTTGCCCTGTCAGAGTCCGTCACGGTCGATAGGGTGTATCGTCCGAGGGGAAAAACGGAAAAATGGAACTTCGTTCCGACTCGGCGGAACGTTCCCTGCTTGCCTTGGCAAGCCTACGGTCTTGACCTTGACCTGACGCTCCGAGCGTCCCGTCAAATCGTGCAGGAACGTACAGCCCGACACGTCCCTCGGACGTGCAGCCAATGGCCGGTTCATCTCCGATGATCTCGCTATTGGCGACGGGGTGTCGTTATCGCTCGATTTAGGGGCGTTGCGGTGGGTTGTGGGGGCTTGGGTGGTCGATGCCCTTCCGAACACCTTAGCCCCCGCCCCATGAGCCATAAACAGGTTTATTTAATCAGTTTTGGAAGACCTGACAACAAATACTCGCATTGTAACAAAAAAAGACGCCCTCTTAGAGAGAGGACGTCGGTGGCTTACATGAAAAAAATCGGTTTGGATGAATTGATTGGTGGTAAATTCACCCTTCTGATTAAGCAATTTGTCAAAACGGCAATAATCAGAGGAATCCTAAGAAGGAAATCTTGTATTTAATTATAGCATTGACGTTTGTGTACTACAATGTTCCTTCCGTTTTTTTATTGCTTCTAAGCAAGAAAAAAACTTCCTTCTTTCAACCGATTCTCGATGAATCGGTCAAATTAAATCATCAAAATGTGGTCATGAAATGAACACATTCCTCCATGCGTAGGGTCGAGGTCACGATCCACACGAGAAAAGGCACACGTTGGTGTGCCTTTCTCTCAATTCGCTTCGCTTTTTCTATGCCCCTCTTCGATGCTCTCATAGATTTCTAACGCCCGTGATGCTCGGATGCTCCCGACGATTTCACCGTCAATCACTTCATAGAGTCGAACGAAATTTGCCGTCTTCATGTAATACTCGAAATGGGATTTCTCGTCGTCTGTTCCTAAACAATAAAACTGGACTCCCGATTTCCTCGTCATGAGGATACCGTCGAATCGCTCGTTCATCAACATCTTCGGAACGTCATAGAGATAAAAATCGACACGATGCTTTATAACGTCCTCAATGATGATTGGATAAATGGATGGGAACATGCGATTCACGGTGTTCGTTATTTCTCGTTCGAGCCGTTCCCGTTTCCGTTCCATTTTTTCGACTTCCTCTTCGGTCTCGATTTGAAGGACACTCTCTTTAAAGAGTATTTCACGGTACGTTTTAATTTTTCGCAAAAGGCGTAACTTTCTTTTTTCGTCTAGGTTCATGATTATCTCGTCTCCTTAGTTATCCGTTCCCGTCCGTTGAGGGACGGGTCGGATAAGATTTGATTGTTAGTTAGATGGGGTGATAAGGAACACGTTGCGCGACTCTCTCGTGTTTTCGTTTGTTAGAATCGGGCTGTTCAGACGGTCAATCAATTCACGCATGGCTTGGTCATGTAATCCTAGCGTTTCCCCTTCCCCGTCGTGTGATACGATGACGAGTACACCGTATAGAATCACGTCTTGCCGATAGTCAATACGTGAACGACGCTCCCTCATGTCAATCAAACTAGGTAGCATTTCAGCAAGCTTGGGACGGAAAAGAAACTCGTCATCATGGTAAATGTCGATGTACTTCATGTCTTTCGGGCAGTAGCACGAGAAGGCATTTTTAATGTTTCCCGTGATTATTTCATACGACTCGTCCGATTCGTATGAGACGATTTGGGCTTTTCCATCTTCGGAAATGACAACGGCATACGATGCTTGACGATACGCTTTCAAGTTGTCCTCCGTGTCCTGTCCGTTTTGGGGGTCAAACTCATTGAGGTAGTTCGGACTCAAGCCCCCGTGTAGATATGCGACGCAACATGGGAACGTCTCGAATCGTTCATAAGACACTAACCCGTTATCATGTTTCTTGAATGCGACGAAACTGTTGTCGTCAGCCGTGACGAAATGTTTCGTTCCGTCGTCAATCAGGGTCACGTTTACCATAGCGTGTTGCCCTGCAATGAGTTGGATGTTGAGTGGTGTTTGAATGGTCTTGTTCATTATGTAGTTCCTCCTGTTTTTCCCTCGGGCGAAATCGCCCCCTGAGGGTGAATTTTTGCCGTTTTGACACGTTCGACGAACAGCCATCGCAAGGGAAACGTCAAGGGTCTCAGCCAGTCTACTTTTTTTCGTTCAGGAGGGTTTTATGGACGAAAAAAATCGACTGCCCCTTGATGTTGACCGCCGTGACGTGTGCGAGTGACAGGGGAAGAAGCGAAGCCGATCCTTGCCCTGTCAGAGTCCGTCACGTTCGATAGGATGTATCGTCCGAGGGGAAAAACGGTAAACATTCGTGGTCTTCCGTTCCGACTTGGCGGAACGTTCCCTGCTTGCCTGAGCAAGCCTACGGTCTTGACCTTGACCTGACGCTCCGAGCGTCCCGTCAAATCGTGCAGGAACGTACAGCCCGACACGTCCCTCGGACGTGCAGCCAATGGCCGGTTCATCTCCGATGATCTCGCTATTGGCGACGGGGTGTCGTTATCGCTCGATTTAGGGGCGTTGCGGTGGGTTGTGGGGGCTTGGGTGGTCGATGCCCTTCCGAACACCTTAGCCCCCGCCCCATGAGCCATAAACAGGGTTTCAATGCTCGAATATGACAACACAACACTATAAAAAAGACGGACTCATTTTCGCTCATTTTTACGTTTTCAACACTAATAAAATTCATTATTTTTTAATGAAACTTTTTGGTTAATCCATTTCCGATTCAAATACACCACCGAAAACTATTGGATCAACTATGCCTTTGAATCCCTGTCTTTCATCGGTATCGCAAAGCGATGGCGTTTTCTTTTTTCGTTTCCTCATAGGACAACGAAAAAATTCCTCTTTAACCCGATTCTCGATGAATCGGGGGTCAATCAGGGCGAGTGTCGATCACTCGCCCACCATTCGAAAAAAATACAGAGTGGACGTCCACTCTGTTACGCTTCTCTTTCCAATGTGAAATAGTCAATTTCACTCTCAATCGCCTTTCGACTATGGGTGATGATAGAGACTGTGACTTTATCTTCAAACTCCTGTAACGCACAGAAATCTTGAGCCAATCCTTGAAAGGCTTCAAACGCTTCCCCTACAATCTCAATCCATGACAGTTGGGCAGAGAACGAGCGATATACATCGACTCGAAACTCTTCCCACTGTACCTGATAGTGCTGTTCAAAGATTTTCATTATATTTCCGTCCCTTTCGGTGTCGTGGTGACTTTGACTTTGAATTCCTCCTGAAACTTCTCCCAAAAAGTTCCGTCGCAATGAAGGTCATACCCTCTCTCCTGCCATGATTCAATACCTTCTTCGCTATACATGTCGTCCTCATATGTCTCGGAATGGACGTACATGATGAACTCGTCGTCATGTACGTTTTCTTGCAAAACGGGCGTCCATTTATGCTTGTCCCATGACATTTGTTCAAGGACTTCTCTGACGTCGCACTCGTGCTCACATACCTCGGTTTCGTTGGTATCGAGAAAATGGACGATAAATGTGTACTCTTCGATTTCGAATGGCAATTGATGACTCATAGTGAATCACTCCTATGTAGATGATTTTCGGAACGCCCTTCATCGACCGTCCCGATTGACTCAACCAAAACGAGCGTCATGACGGACGACAAGAGTGAACGAAGTGAAAACGTAAAAAAAGCGACAGAGTGACGAGGGAAGGTGTCGGTTGAGAGGGAATGGCACAACGCCGTGTGCCACCCAACCAACCGACACCAATCGAGGAACGTCTTTTTTTACTGGCTCTTGTCGGAAGGAATAGCGAGTTACAGTTGAGGAAATCGGGACGGTCTTTCACGTTTTGAGAGGATCAATTGATTGATCCGTCCAAAACAAAAAGGTGATCCCATAAAGGATCACCTTTTGATTGGTGTTTAATCGTCACATTCCATGCAGTATGCACCATTCGTTTGACCGAACTTGTAGTGATGCCCGCAACGAGTACACACCTCATAGCTACTCACACATGACTTACATAAGTAGTTCCCATTTATGGTTTGAGGGTTGTGGTTGAACGTCGATACTCGGTTTGTGCAGTTCTCGCATTTTTCGAAATGGTCTGTATTTCTAGCCAATCTCTTCACCCCCTTTCTAGGTGGCTGCTGTCAATTCGTCGATTTTTTTGACGACGATTGGATTAAACTCTTTCGCCCATTCATATAACTCTTCGAGAACCACATGGGAGGGCTTCACACCGTTATAAACAGAAGTGACGGTCGTCACCTCGGGATGTTGTTTATAACCACTACTGATGACGTGAGCCGTCTCAGCGTTCATTTTGATTGTGGTCTCGACCAATCCATCAAGTTCATTTCGAATCTTGTTTTCCGGCATTTTCTTTTGGTCTCCTGTTCTGCGAGTAGAGGATGTTGAAGATTTCTTTTTGTTTCGAGTCGTTGATGAAACGATTGTCTTTTTTTGCGATTTCATGCAGAATGCTCTTGCCCTTATAACCTTGCTCCATTACAAGAGTCTCCTCCTATCTTCATAGTGAGGTGGATTGTTTTTTTATGAGAGAGTGCTGCCACTCTCACCACCCTCCATTCACCTTTCATTTCTTCGGCTTCCATGAAAGAAGCAGGGACGACGACGTTCTCGGCTCGCAACTCTCCATCTATGATGGTGAAGTTCGTCCCACTCACGCAAGACTGGACTCGTTCCCCATGTCTCATATATCGAATTGCCGTCTTGAAATCCACCATCATCCCTACTTTCTTATCGTTCTATGCTTAGTAAAGACCGATTTGATTTAGGTTGCTTTTCGGTCGTAGAAGTTTTTTCATTTATGTCTTGATTTACTGTCAAACCAGTTCGACTTGCATCTTTGTAAAACTGTGAACGAAACTCTTGTTCATCTTTTGAATAGCTTCCTGAAAGTAACTTAGACTTCATTTCTTTGTAAGAGTTTGATTTCAAATCATGACCGAGAGCCTTAAGATTGAATTCAATTTCATCTACATGACGCTCACGATACTCTGAAATTCCATCTCTTAACTCTTCGTGATAATCACCGAGAGCAAACTCTAAATTCTCTACTGGATTCTCAGGTGTAGTTACACCTTCCATTTCTTTTTGTAGTTTCGTTCGATTATCTAATTGCTTTAGGTCAATGCTTTCAGTATTGCGACCGTTTTTTTCATCGTATTCTCGTTGTTGTCGTGCAATCTCATTTCGTTTTCGTATCTCGATTTGTTTTCGCTTTTGTTCTTCAAGTGCCTGACGATCTCGTTCAATGTCTTCCTGACTCTTTTCAAACGGCTCATGCCGAAGCAATCCCGTCAATTCTTGTCGAACTTGAGCAGAAAATTTATCGGATTCCTCAAAAACATTGTACATGTCGTTTTCGGCTCTATGAATCATCATTTGAACTCCATGTTGTTCAATCGGGAAACGATGTTTTTCAAATGTCTCTTCGAGTGTTATAAGGTCTTGATTGATTTCAGTTCGTAGTTTGAATGCAGATAAAGCTTGAGATTGAAACTCCTTATTCTTCATGTACTCATTTACTACATCCATATTTCCGGCACTGTATATCGTCAAGTCGTGTTTAATTTCAGAAGCAAGTGTATTTGTTTTTTCTTTAATACCGTATTCAAGTGTATTTAAGAAGTTTGTTCGCATCGACATATACTCATAGGCAATTCTAGGGTCATCTTCTAAAGTTTTGTGAACTTTTTCAAGATGATGATCTGCATAAGATGCCTTTAATGAAATTTGATGGAGATGTTCTGTAATCTCTTGGATTGCTTTCTCTTCAATTGGGCTTTTCATATAATTTCACATCCATTCTTTTTTTAAAAGTCTGACAGTAGGTAAACCTACTGTCAGAACGGTACATCTTTTTTGTTATGGAACGTGTTCTCGTATTCATCTTGAGCCAACGCATCGGCTTGCTCGTTGAATGTGATGGTACGGCAGTATGCTTTGAGATGACGAGCCATCTCATTCATACGACCATCTGCCTTGAATCGGTCTGTGCTTCCTTTCCCTGTGTAGATGAAGTAGTTTGTCGAGAGCGACATTTCAGAAGGCGTCTCTTCGTCTTTCTTCTTCAACTCTTCTTTGAAAATCGGCAACCAGTTTTTGAAGTCAGGGACTGAAATTTGATTCTCGACTGCCACGCGAGCCGTTGTGAGCATCATCGGGAAGTGAACTTTCTTCATTAAGACCTTTTCCTTCTCGTCGAACACACGGTCAAGGTATTGGATGGCTTCCTCGATTTTTAGGAATAGTTCGAATTTGTTCTCTTCGTCTTCTTTGAAAGTGAGTGAGTAATCAGCGATGACTCGTTCACTGACATTTTTATAGTCATAATCGTCAAGCATCATCATCGCTTGCAGAATGGCACTGATATGTTTTTCACCGTTGACTTGTGCTTTGGAGAATGCGGCGAACTCTGTGATGACACGATGTTCACTCATTTCTTGCAATCGTTTAGCCCATTCGACGCCCATCTTGGCTTTAGCTTGTTGTTGCTTGGTAAGTTGTGTGCCGTTGTTCATTCGGAAGAACAAGTCCTCAATTTCTTCATCAGTAACAAACTCACCTTTGATTGTGTAGAGCGTTAATGTTTTTGAAACGATTGCATCTTGGACTTCTTCATCCAAGTCTCCAAAGAATTTACCTGCGATTTCAAACTTAGTACCTTCGATGTAAATTTCGTCGAGCGATTCGATAGTCGCATAATCACCATTGATATAGTCAAGTAAAGTGGTAAGACGTTGCTTCCCATCGAGCACATAACGCACAGGGATAATCTCGTCAGTTTCTTCGTGACGTTCGTTATAGACGACCGTGTAAATCGGAGGGATCGGGAAATTCGAAGCTACCGAATGCACCAAGTAGGATTGTTGTTCTCGATTCCATTGACCCCCTGCCCGTTGAATCGGATAGTCATAACGAAGTTTTCCGTTTTCTGTCATCTTTCCGAGTTGCTTTACTGCCCAACCATTGTTTGAAATTTCAATCATGTGAATCTCTCCTTTGAATTTGAAGTGGGTATGTACAAATCATTTCCGTCACAACGAGTAAGTTCGACACCGTTCCCCGAACTACCTTACAATGTAATTGTACCATAAAAGAAATAAAATGTACACAAATAAATGATATAAATACATTAAAAAATGTAATAAATTCATTTATTTAAGTCTTTTAGACTTCCCCACCCGACTTAAATTCCTAAAATAAAGAGATTTAACGGACAATCTCACGTTCGATTTCGGTGTTTGTTTTGACTCTTGATTTTTGATTAGCCTTTTCTTGTTCCATCATTTTGGATTCTTGCAAGGCTTTTCGAATTTGGCGACCTGACACGAGACCCGATTTCTCTTTTGCGAAGTTCTCCAGATCGTCGATACTCTTCACGTTCGGATTTCGAAGGACTGCCCAACCGACTTTCGTACTTCCCTCCGTCGAGAATGAAACGGCACGATTCGAATGATGACCGACATAAGCCGACACCTGACTCGCCACGTTCTTTCGAATCTCGACTAGCGTGAACTCTAGTTCACGTTGACGAGAATTATCTTTCATTCCTTTAGTGGTGACCATTTCCTCTTGCAGGGCTTGTGCCATGCTTGCCTTCATCTGAAATTCTTTCGCATCCTGCTTTGTCGTGAAGTCTTTAGAGATGATAGGTGAATCACTTCGTTTCGGTTGGAGCGTTTTCTTTTCCACCTCGGTACTGGCTTTATAGAGGTCTTGTCCTGCGTTCAATTGAACGACATAGACGCCTTCTCTTACCTGCTGTACAGAATAATGCGTGTCGATCCGAGCATAGTTGGTGTAATTCTTGACTTCATCAATCTCTTTCTCGACATTGAGGACAGAAAACTTCCCTTCCTTTCCGATCTCGGTCAACGGTTCGTTCATGTTTCGGTTCGTTCGAACATACCAACTATCGTTCTTTTCGCTGTACTGCAACGTTCCACTGGCGATGATACCGTGTTCCTTATGAATCAGTTGCAAGGTCGTCTTCCCTGCGTTTTCTTGTTCGAACACTTCTTTCTTAAGCCCGACTTCCTCTACGAGATACGTTTTCGTATTTTCGTATGTTTTGTCTTGATCGACAGCAAACTCTTGAATCTTGTCTTGTTGAAGGGCATTGATTTCTTCGATAATTTCATTCGATACATCCTGAATTTCTTTAATGGCAGCACGAATCTTGTCGGGCTGCCCCCCGAACTGAGCAATATATCCGTTCGAAGCATCACCTGTATCGAGTCCATAGTAGTGACTGACCACGAAAGCTACTGACTCCGCCTGAACCTCTTTATGTCCTTTATCAACATCTTTGAATTCAGATTCGAGGTTATGGAGTCTTGCATGGGCATATTCATGAATCAACGTCGTGAACTTATGAGTGTTCGTTACTTCTCCACTCAAGCTATTGATGACGATTTTATGTTCGGACGGAACATAGTACCCGTATGCGTTCCGATCTGACTGTTCTTCGGTGACGGGCAACTTGTTCTCGTTCAAGAACTCTTTGTAGTCCTCATATAACTTCGCCATGTATTCGTCTTCTTGCATGGCGTTCGAGACGATGAATTGTGGTGATACGATCTCCTTGCCGTCGGTTTGACTAATATCAAACACATTGACTGTTCGGAAGCCCGCAATGCCTTTTTTCTCTTCCTTAACAGGCTGGCCGTCCTTGAGGACAGGCTTGCCTGTGGTGTCTTTCTTTTCTTCTTCGAACTTTTTCACAATCGGGGCAAGGATTTTAATTGCCGTCTCCCCTTTACGAACATTCCGTCCTAGCTTCTGCCATTCGTTATAACCCATGACGATGGTGGCGTCGGGGCGTTGCATCCCGATCAACACCATGTTGTTGGCTGAATAGTTTCGGACACGGCTCATGACTTTCAAGATTTCTTTATATTTTTCTGAATCCATCAATTCTTCGATGTTTTCGTTCAAGATTTTAGATGCGTCCTCAACTGTGATTTTCGTTGATAAATTGGTAGCCATTATAACTCCCCCTTTTATTTGGCTTTATAGAGCCGTTCAATTTTTTGGTCTTTGTTTAGATAGAAGCCGATGTATTCATAGTCATCGAGATTTGCGTAATGGTAGACGATTTCTTCATAAGTCAATGTGTTCGTTGGTTTTTCTGTGAACACTTCACCGTCTCCGAAGTATTCTAATAGTGGTTCAAGTACGGGCTGTTTCATGTCGTTTTCTCCTTTTTCTTATCAAATTTGAATGCCATTCGTTTGGTCTTGCCGTTGGCATGTGGTTCTAGGCTCAATCGAGCATCGAACGTTTTCGTTTTGTCTTTGTTGCTAAAACCTTTAATCAGATCAGTCTGTCCTTTTGCGAGAAGCTTCTCGATTTGTTTCTTGCTGATTTTTTTACCGTTTAATTCTTTGTTAATGGATTGCTTACACTGATTAGAGTAATTGGTACATCCATAGAAAGAGCCTTTATCAACGATTAACCCATCTTCGCATGATGGGCATTTTCCAACGGACTCGTTTTCCGCCTGTTTTAGAGCAAATGCTTTCACGTTGCTTCGGGCAATGATTTCAGGTGCTTCTTCTAGCATTTTGAGCACAAACTTGTGAATGTTTCGAATGAAGTTCTCCTGTGTCCCTTCGCCCTTACCGATCTTGCGGAGAAATTCTTCCCATTTGGCGGTCATGGATGGACTGGATAAGAGCGTCCCTTCGACAACCCTGCAAAGAACCTCGCCTTTCGGAGTACAGTACACAAGGTTTTTCTCGACGTTGATATACTCCTTGTTTTTAAGCGTCTCAATGATGTTGGATCGAGTCGCTTCCGTACCGATACCTTCTGTTTCTTTCAAGATGTTTTGGTCATCTTCTTCGAGTTGATTTCCTGCGTTTTTCATCAAGGGGATAAGGTCACCCTCGGTCAAACGCTTCGGAGGGGTCGTTTTCCCGTCTTTAATCACTCCTTTCAACGATAGTTCGTCACCACGTTTCAGACGTGGCAGCCTTTCTTCCTTCTCCGATTTCTTCTCGTCATCTCGGAACAGGACTTTCCACCCTTCCTCAAGTTCGACTTTTCCGTTTGCTGTAAACAGAATGTCTTTCTGTCGGACACTGACCGTCGTTTTTGCATAGACGGCAGTCTCACAAAACATCGCCAAGGTAGTCTTGACTACCTCTATATAAATGTTTCGCTCGTCCTGTGAAAGCGATTCGAGCGTTTGAGAGGATGCTATTTGCTTTGTCGGGATGATTGCATAGTGTTCTTGCACTTTGCTTGAGTCCACATATCGTTTTCTCGGCTCGATGTGCCGTATCGGGGCTTCTACCCTTAGAACACGTTGCATGTCATCGAGTCGGTCTTTCAGATAAGCGAACTCATTTTCCGTGATGAACGGTGTGTCGGTTCGTGGATAGGTCAGCAACTTTTTCTCATAGAGTGACTGGACTAGATCGAGCGTCTTTTGAGGGCTATACTTCCACTTCTTGTTGGCTTTCGTTTGAATGCCTGACATGGTGTACAGTCGGGGCGATTCTTCCTTCGCTTCTTTCGTCGTGATGTTGTCGATTACGACAAGGGTAGGGTTGAGCATCATGTTCCGTTGCAACGTCTCAGACGCTTCGTTTGACGTGTCATATCGGAGTCCTGATTTCATGACGAATGATGTTCCGTTGTGTTCTGCTTCCCCTGCGATTTCATAGAATGGCTGCTGCACAAACTCTTTCATCGCCTTTTCTCGTTCATAAATCATGAACAGGGTTGGGGTTTGTACTCTCCCGACTGAGAAGGTTTCTTGAAATCCGTTCTCTCGGAGTCGGATCGTGTAGAGTTTCGAAAGGTTCATACCAATCAGCCAATCGGAAATTTGTCGTGTCTGTGCTTCCTTATAACTGTTGTAATAATCCCTTCCGTTTTTCAGGTTTTTAAACGCTTCAACAAGAGCGTCCTTTTCCATTGACTTAAACCGTAACCGTTTTAAATTTTTATTCTCTGCGTTCGCCTGTTTCAAGATTGACCAAGCGATATTATCACCTTCTCGGTCAATATCAGTGGCAATAATAACATCTTCGACTTTCTCTAATAGGGACTTGATGACTTCGAACTGTTCTCGTTTCGACTCACTCACCACAAATTTGTAACTGGACGGGGCAATAGGGAGACTCTTTAAAGTCTCCTCACCCCATCCCCCCCACTCGGTTTTGTATTCGCTCGGCTCGGCAAGTGTCACTAGGTGACCGATTCCCCAAGATAGCAACGCACCGTTTGGGAAAATGGGTGACTTCCCGATCTCCATATATCCTTTCTTCCGTTCGAAATTTCCTAATGCTTCTGCATATGCCTGTGCCTGTTTTGGCTTTTCGGCAATGATTAACGGCTTCATAGTTTCACTCCTTCTCACATTGGATAGTCTTCTTCCTCAATACTTCGGTTTGGTCGTTGTTCATTTGAATGAACTTCCTCAGGTTGCATGACGCTGCCGAACCCATCTAACATTCCTGTCATTTCGTCAAGTTCATCAGATTCGTTAGCCATTTCAAAGGCTTCGTGAGATTGCCGAACCGTTTTCACGCTTCGTTTCAAACTCTGCATCATTTCAAAGGCTGTTTTGCTTGATTCATCTTCGTCGATTTCATCGACCGTCTCCAAAACGCTAAATGCGAGGGCTTGTTGAAGGATAACGCTCTTTTCATCGTTTAAAACGTCCTTTACGTCCATTGAGACAGCCGACGACTCATCGACCACCCCTTCACCCTCCGACTCAACCACGCCCTGTTCAGGCTCGCTAGAACCGTTATTTGAATCAACCTTCTCTTCTTGAGAAGAGTAAGTTGATTGACTGTCTTGACGTTGCTTTAAAAGTGCTTTGGCATAACTAGACATTCCACCATTCGAGGTCGAACTGTTAACGATAACATCGGTAGTCGTGACAACCGAAACGTCGTCTGTTGTTTCTTCATCTTCGCTTTCGCCCCCATCGTCCTTAATTACGACTGGTTCAATCAATCGAGGTGCTTCGGTTACGGGTTTAGTCGTATTAGGTTCAAGCCCTAATATCTCAATATACTCGTCACGATGGTTCGGATATACATATGGGTACTTACCATCAACCGGTTCACTCGCCGTAATGAAATCTTTGTAGATGGTACTTTGGAACGCTTTATTAAGTTCTAGCACTCTTCCTGCCATGAAGACGTAACAAGTATCACCTTGCATATTCAGTAGAGTCGATTTTGAGACTAACGGTTTCTTCTGATAATTTTCACTTCGGGAAGCAGAGCCTTGTTTCGGCTGATTATCCATTCCAAGGTAGTACAGGAGGTTCGATCCACCTTGTTTTGATTTGGTCTCGTATTTAACTGTTGTGTCACCTGCCGACGCTTCATAGTATTCGGCTGTTTTTTGGTCTTTTGTTCTAAGGAACAGTGAAGTGTCATGGTTATTGACGATGGTACGTGCAAGCTTCTCAGAATATTTTTCTTCCAACTGCGCGAAATCCTGAACAATCGTCATCAGGCTCAAGCGATACCCTCGGCAAGTTGAAAGAATATTGTCGTAATCATTGAGTTTTCCTAAGTTAGCAAATTCATCAAGGAGACAAATTGTCGGGATAGGTAAGATTGAATCATTTTCGTCGCCAATTTTATAAAGTACAGAGAATAGTTGGTCAAAGAACGTCGCCGTTAGAGATGAAACTGGATTGTCTTTAACAGGTATCTTTACGAAAATGATTGTCTTTTCTTCTTGCATATCTTCAAAATGAAAATCACTACTCTTCGTGAATTCCGAAACGGCTTGCATTGAGAACACGCCCGTTTGTTGAGCGAAGGATGACATGACCGAAGCCCTCGTATTTCCCCCAAGTGAACTTGCATCTGCTAGGAACTGATAAGCGACGTGGTTCTCACCAATGCGCTCAATGATTTTGAATAAGCGATCTGGGCCCTCGTCAGCATCTGAGATGTGATTGAAGATTCTTTTGACGTCTTGCATACTCGCCTTTTCATTAATCGCTTTTGCATACAAAATTAATCCCACCAATAAATCTCGTGCTGTATTAAAGAAGAAATCCTCTTTTCCATCCTTGCTAGAGTTACGAGAGATACTGTCTGCCACTTTCTTAGCATCCATATCAGTTTTGACATAATCGAGAGGGTTATACTTACTCCCTACTAAATTGAAGAAGTCCACCTGATGAACGACGTAACCCTGATCCCTTTTAATTTCGCCTAGTAATTTGTACAACTCACCTTTCGGGTCAGTGACGATCATCGAACTCGTATAGTTGTTAATTAGGTTAGGTATGACGAATGCCTGTCCTTTCGATGA
Source organism: Exiguobacterium sp. SH5S4 (assembly GCF_004337045.1). Lineage (NCBI taxonomy): Bacteria > Bacillati > Bacillota > Bacilli > Caryophanales > Exiguobacterium > Exiguobacterium sp. SH5S4. The sequence goes on along the minus strand of NZ_SJUQ01000018.1, from coordinate 16,441 downwards.
TCCTGATGACCCGACCACTAACACGTTTCGGTTATCAAGTTTTGACTGTGGATGCAAGACAACAAGTTCATCATCTTCACGTCCTAAAATGATTCCTTCGGGGATCTTCAATGTTTCCCAGAAGTTTTCAGACCACCGTGTTACGGATTTTTCTTTTTTTAACAAGTTAGCTTTACGATCGACGGGTACAAATTTGTTCTCTTTCAATTCTTCCAAATCTGAAAAGACTGCATCTCCAAACACGCCATGATTCGAAGCGTCCGAGTATGTTTCATTCGTTTTACGATTGAAAGCTTTAAAGAGCATTGCAAAAATTAACGGGGAAGCATAAATCCCATATTGAATCGTAGTCTCTTGCGAGAGCAACCAATCATATTTCAATTGATAGTCGATTAGAGAATCAAGTAATTCAATACCGTTGGTGAATGTATGGAATACCGATACTCCCAAGTAGCCAATTGAGCCTGCCATAACCGTCCCTACGAAAAGAGACTTGATGAATGAAGGTTGGCTACTGTCTTTCTTCTTTTTCGCCATGTGAACACTCCTTTAATACATATCCATATCCAATTTATCTTCGATAGTGAGTTTCTTTCTACCACGTTTCTTACGATCTCCACCTGAGCCATCTTCTGTTTTTCTCGCTTGTTCGATAAGCGATTCAATCAGATCACCAGTTGGATTAGCATTCGTGTCTTCGAAGTCATTCGATTCGTGTCGGTCACTGTCTCGTTCCATATCCTCGATTTTTTGTTCTGAAATCAACTCTTGTTTAGTTTCATAATCTTGTTCGATCTCTTCTAAAGAGAATTGATTATTAACAGCGAACATGGATACTCGTTCAGAAACGTATTGCAACTTGTCGTCCGTGTATTCTGCAAAGTAAGCCGAAATATTTTCGAGTGAACTTCCGTTAGAGAACTTGTCATCTTTCGAGAAAATATGCGTTAAGTCTGCTTCAAGATTTGTACGAACTTTTCGCTTTTCGGAAGTCATGAATTCAATCTCGTTTTTATTATTACTCAGACGATAGAATACATTTGATTTCTCATCGACAGACACGAGAGAATCATTCGCAATTCTGCGATGTTTACGATCCAAGTGATAAGTTGCCATCGTCAATTTATTTAGGTTTTCCGAATAGAATTTAAACTCGTTAATCGAGTCAGAAATATGAATTCGAGAAACAGCTTTATCCATGCTTTCAGCATCCATAAATTGTCGAGTTAATTGATTGATTTCGAAAATAGAACTGTCGTTCACTTCACCTAACTTGATTCGATTCAAGTCATGCATCAATTGATAGACGGCAGGATCGTCAGTAGATTTGGCAGCCATTGCGATTCGTTCAAATTCAGGATTTAGATATTCGAACTCTTCATGTACGATACCCTTCTCAAACTCATACGCTTGCTGAGTGAAGTTTCGTGCTTCATGGTACTTGCCGACTTCTTCCGTAAGTTTTTCATGTTTATCGAGGAAGGCTTGAGCCTTTTCACGATAAACAGTGACGAATGTAGAAGGGTCAAATCCTGATTTCTTCAATGTTTCGAAGTCTTTTTCTTTATAAGATTTCAAAGCATTTTCAAGTATTGTTTTCTCGTTTTGAAGTTTTCTATCACGGATGTTCAATGACTTCTTCCAGTATTCAATTGACTCACGGGCTTTACTGATCTCAGGTAATTTCACATAACCACATTTGATACGTTCACGAATAAACTTGTAAGAATCATAGATTTCTTTCGAAACTTTTATGTTTTCACGAATTTCCTTAAACGATTCCAAATCAACGACTTCTTCGTTCTTTTCTTGTTCAAGTTCAGCTTTGAGACTAGCCAATTCTTCCTCAAGTTCTTTAAGTTCCAAATCAACGAGATTCTTCTCGTCGTTTAGAGTATCAATCGTTTGATTAACTTGAGCATAGAAAGTCACTGGTGCATATTCAACACCCTTTTGCATAGCTGATTCCTTGGCATTCATTTCGATTACATATTCACTTCTTGAAAGTCTTTCGTGAGCAACTTTACCATTACCTTGATCTTCGTAAGAAAGATGCGAAACCTCTGCATCAATTCCTGATTCCTTGTAAAATTCATTGATTTTTTCTGCTAATGCTTTTCTCCATTCAATGATTTTATGTTTGCCATTCCATCCAGTTAAATCAACGTTACGAGTCTTTTTATTCCCTTTCTCGTTAAGAACAAATTCTCCATTCTTGTCCTTCAAATATTCTTTCTTAGAACGAGACTTAGCCCATTCACCGTTGCTTTCAAAATGACGAATTGTAAGCAAGATGTGGGCATGTGGGTTTTGATCTTTGTCATGGTGAATGTTGACGTCAGCCACCATTCCTGCTTCAACAAAGTTCTCTTGGACGTACTCAGTAATCAAATCTTTTTGTTTTTCTTTGGAAAGTTCGATGGGCAAAGCAACCACAACTTCACGCATCAACCTTGCATTCACAGGCTTTTCAATCGTTTCAACTTCGTTCCACAATTTTTCACGATCATATACCCATTCAGGCGCATGTTTTGGAGCAAGGATAAATGAATCAGGTTTAACTTCACGAGTTCTATACGCTTTTGTTTCCTGATCTCTTTCACTGAACAACTTCTCTCCTGAAACGTAAGAAGCTTTTGCAACTGCGGATTGTTTAGCTTTTTGAACATTACGAACAGCCATATAGAACAACGCCATCTGATTCACCACCTTTCAAAATAGCCCCTGCGGGTTAATACGAAGTATTTTCTGTCGGAGACAGCCCATTGGCACATTGATGAAATCAAGGTGCGTAAATGGGCACTCGCTTCTCTCCTGACCTCATTTTACCACTTGACGTCTCACTATTCAATCGCATAGACTAGGAATAACCACAATTCTTTCACGATCTAAGTTTCTTCTCTTTTTTGCATATAACCACAAATAAATAAACCGTTTTGAATTAGTTTGATCTAATTCTTCACGAGTTATACTAAAGTTAGACTGCTAATCATCCAGTCATCTTTTTTAGGTTTTATGCTTATTTTGTTTACTCTTAATTTTTTATCTATGTATCAAAAATCTATTATCATTAGTCGAGCAGTAAATGTTTTGGCCTGTTCATCTACGATGATCGAGCCAAAATAATTTACGCAATTTTATATAACATTCAAATATCAAAAGAGAGGTCGTGTAACCTATGGCACGTTCAGCAATTAAAAAGACTGATTTAAAGAAACACGATAAACTAAAAAAAGAAATTGAAAGACAACAGAAGGAATTACGAGAGATTGAATCAGGAATCGAATCATCAATCGGTAGCTTCGTTTGCGAGAAATTCGGTACTCATGACTTGGAATGGTTAGAAGAAAAGATTAATTATTACTACGATCTTGAACAGATCGAGAATGCCGCTAAAGGTGATGTAGCCAAAAACGAAGTAGTACCTGAATACGATATTAACCGTAGTTAAAATGAGCAAAAAAAAAGACGGTGATCGTCAACGAGAATTATTGACGTCATATGAAAAAAAGATGGCTGAGTTTGCTAAGAAGCAAAAGCGATTTGAAGAACTGGATAAGAAACTTAACTTTCTTTCCAAAGATGAAGCCCGTCGAAAAAGAGCAAATCGTTTAATTCAAACTGGCGCATTAGCTGAGAAATATTTCGAAACTACCCATCTAACTCCCGAACAAATTGAAGAATTATTTAAAATGTTTTCAGACTATGTTAATCATAAAAAGCCTGATAAATTCAAAAAATAAAGCCCTGCATATGCAGGGCTTTTATCGTTCCATATCAACTTCTCGGTTTCGTTGCTTTTTAATTTCTTTTTGGTTTTTACCTTCTTTTGTTTCTTGCTTGTCTTGACCTTTATCACTTTCATTATCTTTTTCTTTTGATTCTTTTTCTGATTCTTTTTTAGCTTTTAAAGTTACAACCATCGAACCATAAAGCTTATCAAGTTTATCTTTGATTTTCGGGTTTTCCAACTTCTTATCAAAGTTGTTTGCTAGTTCAACGAACGATTTAAGACGGTCATCCTTAATCTCACTTAATGTTGAATAATCTTTTGATTCTAGTTCTTTAATTTTCGTATTTACTGTGAGCATCTTCGCATCTTCTATATTCTTCATCTTGTCGATTTCTTCTTGTAGTTTTTGGTTTGGGACGTCTGCATTCTGATTACTCTCAGTGACTTTTTCGAGTGCTGCCACTAGTTCATTACTTTTCTCTTTAGCGTCTTGGTAACCCATTAGTTTCGCTTTGTCATTCATCAGATTAAAAATTTTGAGACCTTGTTTTGGTTCTTCTTTTAGAGCAGTTGCAATTTCAATTACCTTCTCGTCATCAGAATTATCAATAACGTAATTCATCATTTTGACGAACTGATCTTCTTTACTCAACGGACTCTCAACATCATTTTCTGTCGTAAGTTTTTTACGATAGAACTCATAAACCTTCAAAAGAATATCGAGTCCAGTTTCAATCACATCATCCTTAGTTTGGTCAGTATTATGCACTTTAAATTACCTCCTAATTTTGATTATTTCATCCTTGATTTCCTACTCTAATTATACCATTTTTGGCTTATATAGACTTCATTTTTCAGCGCCACTATGCGTTTTTTTCCTCTTTTTTAGTGATGTTTTTTCAAGTTTTCCTTCATAAAACCGTTTGAATTTGTTTACAACTCTTAAGTTCCTTAGAATCCTTTAAAAGAAGCTTTGTCTGCATTATATAATGCATAAAAAACTATTTAACGAAATAATTCGGTCGTAAATTAATATCATAATTACATCTTTAAATGAAATTTAGGTAAAATATTATATAAATTACATTATAAGATGTTCATCTAGATGTTTATTAAAGACTTCATGAATTCAAAAGAAATTATTTATACATCAAAAAATGAAAATAATGTTGCTTTTAAATGACGTTCAGGTTATACTTTTCTTAGGTGGTAAACAAAACTAAAATGAGGTGCAAAACATGAAAAAAATTATTGGTACTGACATCGGAAACTCTAAAACCGAAATCGTTATTGGGTCGAAAGATTCCGAAATTTCATTCCGTCAACCTTCTGTTATTTCTGAAGTAATCGGTTCTCAAATTTCTACCGATCAAACAATTGAACAAGTAATGAGCGATTTGTACAACAATATTACAGTACATATCTCTTCTAAAGCTTTGAATCGTTCTGCTTTATATCACATCGGTTCCAAAGCTTTAAATGCACAAAACAAATCAAACATGAACTTGTCACTTGGAAAGAAATCAGAAAACGATATTCCAGTCGTTATGACACTCGGGATGATCGCTGCATCTGCGGTAAAAGAAAAGTATGAGGAAGAGAATGAATTGCCTGAATCTATTTCTTTATCAGTTGATATGGCAACAGCAATACCTTCATCTGAATACACCAAACCAATTGCAGAAGGACTTGAGAAACGTTTCGTCGATAACCGTCACATTATCGTGGTACACGTCGCTGACGAAATAGTTCAAGTTACAATCAAATTCACAAATTGCAAAGTAACAGAAGAGGGTAAGACAGCCATGCTCGCTTTCAGTACGAGTGATGACAATATCTTGGCTGAATTCAATCGTATGTATAACAGTAACAAGTCAGTTCAAGAATTATTAAGTGCAACTTCTTTACATGTCGATATTGGTGATGGAACTACTGAGTTCACTACTATTGAAGGATTACAACCAATCCCGAACTTAAGCCGTGGTAAACGTTTAGGAGTAGGCTACGTGTCTGACGATGCTATTCGATTGATGCAAAGCAAGTTAAGTCTCAACTCACGGTTCACTCGACAAGAACTTCAAGAGTGGATGAAAAAAGAAACGCCTAGAGGTGAGTTTGCTCGTCAATGTTTCGAAGAAGCAAAGCACCTTCAAGCAGACGAAATTCTTAATGAAACGTTTGTCAGTTTTCAAGAGATGTCTTCTTCCCAAGCTGAATTGATCTTCGTTCACGGTGGAGGTAGTATCACATTCAAAGAAAACATGCTCGAAAAACTGTATCAATTTGCAGAACAAAACTACTCACAAGTTGTATGGATTGATAAAGAATATGCCACTAGCATGAACAGCCGTGGCACGTATGTACTTGCCAAAGCACTTTATTCAAATAAAAAATAAATTTCAAACTAAGTAACCAACCCTTGAGGGTTGGTTACTTAGTGACTTTTGATAGGAAAGGATGACGGTTCTATGAGTAATCGTTCACTTGTTACAGCATCATTATATTTAGAACTACCAAAGACCTCTTCGAAAGAACGGATCGAGTCGCATGAGTCGATTCAGAAATGGGCGAACGTCCAAGCAAAAGTGAGCACTAGCGTTGTTACCTTAATCGAGTTGGCTATCATGAGGTTTGGACATAAGGACGTAATGAATATTGACGTTCAGACCGAAATGTTCAAAGCGACGTCTCCTTTTAAGTCCGTTTTTCAAGATACGTTTTCTGAGTTGATGGTCTTAGACGGCTCAGATATATATCTCCCTGAAAAACCAATTAAACGTTGTTCTCTTTTAAATCAGAACCTTACAGATTTAGAAAAGGTTCAATATTACGACTGGATCGACGCCCAATCAAATCTGTCCGCAAGCGTCCGTTCCCTGATCTTAGAATCAATAGAAGTCTCGGGATATTCCAAGGTGACGTCATTCCCCCTAAAACAAGCGCTAACAGTCTTCTACGCTCTTACGGCTATGTATAGAGACAGTGATGTTCCCTTAGAAGTCATCATGCCTTTGGCGACGAGCACACTACAAAGCACATCATTGAAACATGTACCAGTTAGTCAAAACACATTATCCTCATTTGATGTACGTGAACTAAATCGGGGAAACAAAAAAAAGATGGCTGCCACTCAACCTTCTGAAGAAGTTGAACAAGTCACAATGAAGCCTAAGCCCGAACGACAAGAATCGAAAAAGGTCGAAAAAGAAAAAACATTCGTCGAAAAAACCTCGGAAACAAAGCCCGATCTTCCATTTGACCCAAATACTTTTTGAGAATCCCGTCCTAAGACGAGGTTCTTTTTTTATGAATTACATTCCAGACCAACTTTTCAAAATCAAGTCAATATTTACCTTAAAATTTATTTTTTATCATTACATAATGGTTACTTCAAAGTACATATCATGTATAATTAAAATTGTTATAAATCAATGTTTGAAGGGAGGTCATGAAAATATGAATCCATTTACAAAAATAAATACATTCGTCGTCAACACGACTGGTTCAGTTACAACATTAGTAATTTCAATCTTTATTTTGGCAATTATCGTAACTGGTGCAATGGTAGCGTGGGGAAGCGAAGAAAATGTACCACGCTTTAAGAAGGCTCTCATGTGGTCGATTGTAGGTCTTATGGTAACGGTTCTTGCACGTACTATCGTTACTTGGGTACGAAACGGAGTAGCTTAAACCAATGTCAAAGGAGAAAATCACATTGAGACATAATTCGAATGATTCGAATGAGTCAAGACGTGACAATCTTACGGTGACGCTTCCCGTACCGATCGACTCAAGGAAGTATCTAATTGGGCGGATAGCATTTGTCGATGTATTGATCGCATCGCCATTCGTGCTAGTTACCGCCCTTTTCTTATACATTCTGTTTCGTCTAGGGTTATGGAACACATATGTAGCTATGTTCCTTTGCTTACCTACGATTGCCGTCATTTTGGCTCAATTAACCAAACATCCAGTTAGAAGAGAAATCTCATATATCGAACACGGCGTCCTTTGGCGAATCTTTTTCAAAAGACGTCAAAAGGAATTCTTTAAAAGAAAAGGAGAAATTGATATGTCTGACATTTATGACTCTCGAAAGATATTAGGGTTGAAATCGGTTTATCTCGACTGCTACCAGACGTCCAAGAACCTTGTTCGGGTCTTCGAAGTATCGAGCGTCAACTTGTCCCTCGCAAACCGTTCTGAGAAAAAAGCAACACTCGATGCTTTCAAAGTATTCCTAACATCGAGTGACTTCTATAAACAACTTCAATTCTGCAAAATCGCACAACCAATCAACCTTGATCGTCACCTTGAGAACTTCCGTAAAATCGAACGGTTCGGTGAAGGGAACGACGTTAAGGCGATGCTGAATCGAAGCTATGAGAAGTATATGATGGACGTCGGACGTAACCGAAACTTGGTAGCACGTAAGAACTACATCATTTTGACTCAACCAATTAAGAACAAAGATTTAGATAAAGCTTTGCTTGAAATCGACAACAAGAGTGCGATTCTATCACAAAAATTAAGTAACCTCGTACTCGATCAACAGAGCCTTACCGTGAAGCAGCTAAACAGCGAAGAACTAACTTTGTTACTACACACCACACTAGATTACGACAGTGCCGTTTCGGTCGGTCGTCACATTATCCGACGTGCAAGTAGTTACTCAGATGTTTCGATGGGTGAAGATTCTGCCAAGAAACTAATCGAGTCGTTGCAACGTGATCTTGAATACAACATTCAATAATAGAAAGAAGGTTCACTCATGGGATTTTTCGATTTTTTCAAAGGGAAGTCGGTAGCGAAGGAAGCCGATGAAGAATTTGCTTCATCGCTTCATGAATATGACAATACGCTTTTGTCCGTTCTGTCTCCTGATTACATCCAAGAACATGAAAATTATGTTCAACTAGGTTCTAACTTCACTCGTACACTCATGTTGGTGGATTATAACACAATGATTTCTCAAGAAGACATTCAAGAATGGTCAGAGATTTCGGATAACGTTTCAATCAGTTATCACGTCAATAAAGTATCATCGGCTGAGATTCGCGCGAATATGTCAAAAGCGATCAAACAGGCTCGTCTCAAGCAAGCCGACGAACGATTAGACGATGCTACAAAAGTCGAAGCTGAGGTGCAGGAAAAGGATGCAACACGAGTCATCCGTGAACTGGCGACAGGCTCGGAAATGATGTTTGAACTGAATGTGTTGTTCCATTTGAACGCCCCGAACTTGGTAGAGTTGGATCGCTTGACTCAACGAGTGAAGTCTCTCGTCGGTGCGACTGCAACTGCGTATTCTCCTAATTTACGTGCGATGGATGCTTACCACTCGTTCTTGCCCCTTGGCGAATTAAAAGTTGCCGAGATGACACGACGCTTGGTGAACTCGGAAGCATTGTCATTTTTCTTCCCATTTCACGAAAATGAGATGTTCCAAGAAAGTGGAATGTTTTTTGGAATTAATGAGAAAACGAAGAACGTTATCTTGGTTGACCAAAACAAGCTTTTGAACAAACACAAAGTCTACATCGGAGTTTCAGGTGTCGGTAAATCGACCGCCCTTTTTGCCGACATTATGAAAGAATATATGGTCGGTACAAAGATACAGGTCAATGATCCAAAAGGTGAATTCGGTTCAAAATTTAAGAACCTCGGCGGGGAATGGATCAAGTTTAGCCTTGAATCATACACAAGCCGTATCAACCCTTTCGACCTTCCTAAACAATCGTTCGAAGCAGACGAGGATGGCGAAACAATAAGAGCAACAAACCCGATTTATAATAAAATCCCGCAACTAATCGTCATGTTCAAATTGATGTTCCCCGATATGACCGTTATGCAAGAGAATATCGTTTCGAACATCATTCTTGAAGTGTACAAGAAAGCAGGCATCTACTCCGAATCTGATAGAGAGGGGAAAGAAGCGACTGACTTTTCTAAGTTGCAACCTTCCGATTTCCCAACCTTAACCGACTTTGACGAAGCTTTAACTTCGTTGCAGTCGGATGACCCTGACATGTATTCAGATCTTCGCAACTTCCATACAGGAATCAAAGTCTACATTAACGGTATCTATAAACACGTTTTCAATGGTCATACGAACGTTGACGTCAATAGTGACTTGGTTGCTTATGATTCTCTTTCGTTTGCCGACAATGAGAAGGTTCAACGGATTCTTTATTACAACATCATGAGTCATATGACGTATGAAGCAATTAATGGGGATGGTTCCCCTATGCGATTTGTCTTTGACGAAGCCCACGTTATTGCTGACCCAAATATTCCACTTGCCATGAAGCAATTGTTTTACATGTTGAAGGTATTACGTTCGTTTAACGTCGGCGTTTCAACGGCTACACAGTCTATCAAGGACTTCTTGAGTGCGAAAGACCGTACATCAGGAAAGAACTATGGAGAAGCCGTCATCAACCAATCAGTACAAAAAATGTATCTCCCGATGTTGGAAAATGAAATCGACTTCCTAGAATCTGAAATGTCCCATAAGTTCAGTGAGAAGGAACGAAGCATCTTGATTGTTCGAGATGGAGATAAAGCGAAACAGGCAGGTAAAGGCATTCTATTCATTGGTAGCAAGAAGATTTATACGGCGGTGAAACTGACGCCGATGGAAGCTGATCTTTGGTTCAAGAATAAGAAGCTTCATGAAATTGTTGTTTAAGAGGGGGGATTCGCTTGAGTGAGAAACAACGTTCCTTGCCTGCCATCCCTCTGTTCATCGGTGGCTCGATCACTGCCCTTATAATAATTTCGATTCTAGTTTTCATCTCTCTAATGTCTATTTTCGGCGGAATATTTGATGAAAAAAAGAAACAAGAAGAAGGGGTCGGTGGTGGTTTCGCCATGTGTCAACCAAACGGAGAAATCAACCGTTCGGTGTTCGATGCTCGATTCAAGGGGGCAGGGGTGTTCGATGGAAAGGCACAACTTTTCATCGACGCTGCCACTCGAAATAACATTGACCCCGTGGTGTTGAGTGCCATAGCCTTTCATGAGACAGGTAACGGGACTTCGAACATGGTTCGTGAGCGAAACAACCCAGGGGGTCTCTACAATTCATCAGCAGGGTCATTCTTCGTCTTCTCGTCATTGGAAGAAGGGCTTGATGTGATGGCTCGTAACCTTTATAAGAACTACTATGCAATGGGTCTTGTCACGATTGAACAGATTGGGAATAAATATGCTCCTCTCGGCGTTGCGAACGATCCAAACAATTTGAATGCCCATTGGATTCCCAATATCACGAAAAGGGTGTCGGAGTTCGGAGGGCTTTCCATGAATTGTGAAGTAGCAGGATTCGACTCGGGACTCGGTTCTCCTGTTCGTGGAAAAATCATCATCACCTCAAGATGGGGGCCGAGGAGTTTTATGACACCAAACGGCTTGTACAGCGATTTCCATACGGGGATTGATTTCAATTGCAATACGAATGACCCGTTACTATCTGTTCTTGATGGGAAGGTCGTCTTATCACAATGGCATAATTTGTACGGGTGGTATATCAAGGTTGCACACGGCGATAAAACGACCCTATATGCCCATATGAACGCAAAGGGGTTACCTGTTGGCGCTACCGTCAAAAAGGGCGAGCAAATCGGTCTGTGTGGCAATACGGGTAATAGCTTCGGTTCACATTTACATTTCGAAATTTTCATTAACGGTGGCACAACTCGAATCGACCCCGAACCATATTTCAAGAATCAAAAGTAAGAGGTGAAAATATGAAGCAGATCCTTCGATATATCCTGACTTTCCTTCTCGTTCTTGGTCTCTTGATGGCTTTCTTAAACGAGAGGGATAAAGTCAAAACGGAGAGAATCTTGAGTGAAGAATGGCAAAGTAAAGCAGAACAATTTCAACAACTTCCTCGTTACGACCAAAGAGCCGAAGATTTTGTGGCTGCCATGAACGGCGGAGAAGGTGACCTTGATACGCTATTAACAGGTGTAGCATTGGCTGAATATGAAGAAGCCCTTGCGAACAATGGTGAAAGTGTTCAGGACGCTTATATCGACCCTTCACTGGTGAATACAAATATTTTAATGACGAATAGCGAGATAGACGAGCAAGGCAAGTATCATTCTAAAGTCATGTACGAGTTAGATATGAGTACCGTTGCAGACAACCCTGAAACAGGGGTTGTTGATAAACGGATCGTGACATTAATTATCGAAATGGATTGGGAAGACGAAAAAGTGAGCCGATACGAAATCACATTTTTCAATGACACGTTAGGTTTGGAGCCACCAAAGGAGAACGTCGATGAATAGGGTCATATTGGCATTCGGTAAAGTCCACAAGGTCTTACATGATACTTTGAACACTTTTCTCTTAAAGAAAACAAATCAGTTCGAACATCTGTATGAAGAAAAATTCGACAAACCTCCTTCACTTCTCAGAGTACGAAAGTTTAGAAGAGATTATGTCCTTCGTCAAAGTCTAATCGTATTTATTTTTGTCAGTATCTTATTCTTTGGATTAACAAATTAGAGAGGAGGGGTTTTATTGAAGCGTTTTAGAAAAATCGCAAGTCTCGTACTTTGTATACTTCTTCTATCTTCAATTTCAGTTTCAGCAAAAGAAGGAGAGTTTTACAAACGAAACAAGGCTACATTCGATCAATATAAGGGTGTTCTTAGTGAAGACTATATTGATGACTTCGTAAAGAAATATGATTCCAACACGAATACATTCAACTGCGGGACATTGGACTTCACTTGTTATGCTAACTCTCACCTTTACAGCGGGGCGTTAGGAATGGCGACAGGTGTAACTGAGCAAATGAAGATTATCGTAAGAGACCCTGCCCTTATCGTGAAAGACCCTGCAATTAACAGATACAAGGGATACTTGACCACTTTGGCAAACTCTTTGTTACCGTTGTTTGTGATTTGGCATATGATGGTGATGGCACTCCGTAGGCTCGGTGATCCAGACGATTACCAACAAGCCATGAATCAAAAGATGCTCGGATTCATCACGGGTGCGATTATGCTTGGTCTTTATAACCCAATCTTTAATATCATTCTCGACATGCAAAATCAGATGCTTCAAGGAATAGTCAACGGAACTATGAATAAGGACGCCCTGATGGTCATGATTTTCACGTGGTCACCGAGTTATTCACTAGTGTTAGTTATCTTCGTAGTTTTGGCAATGCTGATTTTTGGACTGGCTGTCTTGTATCGTTTCGTGGCTCTCTCGTTCATGTTCATGGTCGGACCGTTGGCAATTTCGACAATTTTGAATGATGAATTCAATTACTTCAACGTATGGTGGAAGTACATTTGGAACAACATCGTTACTTTTGCCTTACAAGCAATCGCTTATGCTTTTTGCATTCAAGTATTGACCAATCAAAATTCATACGTCAGATCGTTCCCATATATGTCCCAAGGCATTGTCGCCATTTCAATGGTGTTGGTCATCAGTTTCTTCTCGTTGACGATTCCGTTTATCTTAGGGAACTTGGGAAGCAGTTCAGGAACTGGACGTTCGATCGGTCGAGTAGCACGAGTATTAATCAAACGATAAGAGAGGTGTAATACATTGGCTCAAACGGTTCAGTTTAATAAACACGGGAACATGATGTTCAGTGGGAATGATGCGATTTATCGCATTCCCACTGAACACTTAAAGTCAGATAATGACCTTGAAATTGAACGAAGCTTCAAACGTTTTGCTGTCAGTCATCCATTAGAACATCAACTAATGACGCCTGACGAAGTGACCAGTGAAGGACGGTATACGCTATTAAAGTATGACTTAAACCAACTACATGCATTCGATCGGTTATTCGAAATCTCATTGAGAGAAAAGTTGGATTACTACCGTTCGCTAGTTGCGTTTGCAATCGAAGAGAAGCGAAAAACACTTCAAATTTCTTGGGAACGTTCCAACTTCATTGTCGATACACATGAAAAGAACATTAAGGTGATGCTCTATCAGACAGACACCATTCCGATCTTCCGTGACAATGATATTAATATTGTGCAACGAGTAAAAGAATTGATGCTGATTTCACTCACTCGACTTCAAAAAATCGTCTCACTTCCGAAATTCGTCGATTTACTTGAGCAGGATCAAATCAACCGAGAATTCTGTCAGTCCCTTTATCAATACGATAATTTGGACGATATTTTATACCTAATTGAAGAGACGGAACTTAAGTTCCTCGAAGCAGAAAAAAAGGATGAAGATGACGAAAACGAGATTGAAGAATCTCCGAAACGTGGTTTCTTCGCTCGCAAAAAGAAGGTAGAGAAGAAAAAGAAGAAGTCTCCAAAAAAACAAGAACCTATGTATACTAATCCAAATCGAAACAAGAAAAAGGTAAGTCGATTTGATAAGAAAACAATGTATCTATTAGTTGGTGGTGTCATAACGTTACTCTTATTCTTAGGTACAGAATTGATGACCGGTTCGAGTAATGAACCAACGAATAAATTCAAAGAAGTTGCCGTGTCGAATCAAGCATCTTCGACTTACTTTAAATCTAGTAATAATACAGCCATTACTAACTCTCTAATTCGCGCCTATCGTGCTTCCTATTCAGGAAGACAGACCGACGCCTACACGATCTTAGAAACGATCAATAAGCGTGATTTAGATGTGTCAGATTTGTCTATGGTTATCTCTGTTTACGATGCGGAAAATCAGTTGGCTGCTCTTATCGACGACAACCCGATTCCCGAAATGGCGAATGAGGTCGTGACATATTTAATCAAAAAGGATCAGTTAAATAAATTAGTCGATATTTCGTCTCAGATGAAGACGGCTAACCCATATATCGAATTTGAGACAGCATATCTGAACAATGATTATAATAAAGTGATTGAATTAAAAGACATGGTAGAGTTAAATGGTCGTAAGGAAGGACAGATCGTTGACGCATACCTTCAAATAGGAAAAATTCAAGAAGCAACAGAGTTCGCACAATCTGTCGGAAATCCCGATCTGTTCAAACAAATTGATGGTCATAGTACGTTTTAAGGAGTTTTAGATAGATGACGAAAAGAAGTGAATTGCGAATCCTTTCCGAAGAAGGGAGAGTCAAAATCCCCCCTGAGTATCTAAGACTTCACAATCTCCAAAAGGGCGATACCGTCGAAGTTTCATGTAATTCTTCGAGTATCAATATTCGAAAATATCGTGAAGAATTCATATGTGCTGTGACAGGGAAATTTTCAAGGAATGGTAGAATGTACGGGAATAGTTACATCTCAAAAGAAGGTTTAGAAATCATCAATTCTCAGAACAAGAAAAAGAGTGATTAGTCTCCATGACTAACCACTCTTTTATTTATGTGATGCTATATTTTTTTCCGTTGATTGTCTCTCGAATGATCTTCAAAAGACCGTCAAAGTTTGTTTGTATCAAATCCAATTTTCCCGTTTCGTCCACGGGTTGAAAGAAGGAATGGTTAGGAATTACTTGGTAACTGTTCTCCTTCACCCGAACGACAAAGCCTTCGTCTTGTCCGTTCAAAATCACCTTCACGCAATCAGCGAAATACACTCGTTTCTTTTCTTGTTCCTCATGCATTATACATTTGGCTTTATAACCCTTGTGATACAAACACTTCACAAGGGTTCTCGCACGTTTCTGTTGGATAAAACGGCGATGGTCGTCGATAGATAGTTTCATAGGGTTATCATCCTTTCGGTCGGTTTAATTGTTCTCATATATTGGTTTCCAGTAATCAGGAATCTCAAAGTCGTTTGTGATTATGTGTTGATATACAATGTCCGCCACTGTACCGAAATAATCTTTTTGTAACTGTGCATCGTTGTCCATGTCTTCAAACAGGTCGTACATGTGACCGCCATTATGTTGGTTCATATAGTCTCTCCATTGATTCGGTTCGGTGTATAAGTTGGTCTCTTCTGCCACGGTGTCAGCATAGACCCAAGACATTAGAATCTCCTCGATCTGTTCCACGAAACCGAATTTGACGGCGGTTAGAGCCTTGATAGAATCTTGGCTATGTGGGTGTCCTTCATCTTTCAATTTGAGCAACAAGTCGTGGTTATACGTGATTGTATTCACTTTCGTCACCCCGATATTCGCAACCGCCTGTTGAACTACCTTTGTTAAATCTTTCATGTTTGTTCCTCCTGTTTTTCCCTCGGGCGAAATCGCCCCCTGAGGGTGAATTTTTGCCGTTTTGACACGTTCGACGAACAGCCATCGCAAGGGAAACGTCAAGGGTCTCAGCCAGTCTACTTTTTTTCGTTCAGGAGGGTTTTATGGACGAAAAAAATCGACTGCCCCTTGATGTTGACCGCCGTGACGTGTGCGAGTGACAGGGGAAGAAGCGAAGCCGATCCTTGCCCTGTCAGAGTCCGTCACGTTCGATAGGATGTATCGTCCGAGGGGAAAAACGGTAAACATTCGTGGTCTTCCGTTCCGACTTGGCGGAACGTTCCCTGCTTGCCTGAGCAAGCCTACGGTCTTGACCTTGACCTGACGCTCCGAGCGTCCCGTCAAATCGTGCAGGAACGTACAGCCCGACACGTCCCTCGGACGTGCAGCCAATGGCCGGTTCATCTCCGATGATCTCGCTATTGGCGACGGGGTGTCGTTATCGCTCGATTTAGGGGCGTTGCGGTGGGTTGTGGGGGCTTGGGTGGTCGATGCCCTTCCGAACACCTTAGCCCCCGCCCCATGAGCCATAAA